>CBDVBE010000205.1:0-11298 GCA_965372145.1 uncultured bacterium
GACACTCAATGAGTATTATGGTGATTTCAAATGGGTGAATGATCCTTCTGCAAAGGTGAGGTTGGTGGGACATAGTAATGGAGTTGTTGCTATAACCAATGTTTTAAAAAATGAAGAGAATGAAGGATGGTTTAATGAAGGTAAAAATAAACAGAAGGATGGTTATAGCTGGGATGAACTTGATTATTCAGGAGATAAATGGAAAACTCCTGATGGTGATAATTATATAATTGACGGATTCGGTTTCAGACTTAGAGACCATATAGATGTTGTGTATGCCTGGAACGGGCCTTTTGCAGGCACTCCCCTGGCTGACAAAAATGGAGAACCAAGTGAGTTGTTTACAGAAATAGTATTTTTCACCACTCGGGGTGCGAAAGGAATCGTTAGTGTAATTCTTGTACCGGCAGCTACTCTGTGTTTTGCTCAAGCTATATCTTCTACTTCACCTACCGGTAAAGTATTATGGTCGCTTTGTGGTGGCGTTTTACTAATACCAACGACATTACTTCACGGTGTTTCTATTTTTCCGGATAAACTACTGGGATATATAGAAGGATTGGCTTTTGGAGGCTGCGATAATCCCCTATTCATAGATGATGCAGTAGATTCCGATTTTATTAAAAGGTTAAAAGGAAACGGTTTGCCACCACTCTACTCTAACGGTACATTAATACCTTATTATAATTATACGAGTGATTTGAATGGTACAGGGAAAAAAATCAATCTTTTTGCTACCACAGGATTTATCACGGGTGCTGCAATAGCAGCGACTATTGGTGTTGTAAGGGGTTCTGTTGTTGCTTTCATTATTTCCGCAGATCTTGCTTCGGGTGCTGTAGGAAGTGCTAAATTGGCAAAGTGGTGTAAAGAGTCTGACTTTATTATTCCCGATGATAGTCAGGACATGACAAATACGTATAATTATCCTTCTTCTCTAAAAGGAAATCGGCCTGTCGTTAAATTCTGGCATGATATTATGCATACTGATCTGACAAATACAAAATTTGATGAGATGAAATGTGATTTTGACGATAATACTGAGATTAATTTTACGCATGCAGTGCCATTTAAATATTCAGGGAAATTAAGCTGTAATCCAAAGGAAGATACTTTAATTGTTAAGCAGGTGGATGGGAATGGAAAAGAATTAAACAGGTATGAAGTTATACAATTTCAAGGAATGAATCCCATTGAATCAGATCCAAAAATTAAATGGTCTGAATATATACCGGAAGGAAATAAAATAGGCGTTGGGAGGGAAAGCAAAGGCGCCAGGTATATTGTCGCGAATCTGAAAAACTATTTTATGAATAATTCCACTGTTTCTTGTAAAGTAAATTTTGGCCCATGGGATTTATTAAAATATGGCGAAGATTATGGATACTTAGCGGCAAGCCGGGTTGATGACAACTTAGACGGTATAATAGATACAAATGATTATTATGAAGGATCATATATTTTTGCGCCTACAGTGGATACTTTCGGAGGCCCTGAGTTTAGTTCCATTCATATTGGTATGAACAGTGTATATCTTAAGGTAGGCGATTATTCCGGGACAACGATGAGAGGGGTAACCGTTATTTATGGTACTGATATATGTTTGCCTTATGAAGCTGACTCCACCGGTGAAAAACTCACCGACTTTGATAAAAAAATTCTATTCTATATTACGCAATGGAAAGAACATGAAAATAAAGATTTATATGTTTCTTTTGTTGTAAGAGCAAAAACTGATGAAGGTGGAGTTGCTTTTGAAGGTAATGACAGTGATTTTGTACTGTTAAAAGCTAATGACTGCCATGCTGTCAATAAAGTTAATCCGCAGGTTGGCGAGTGGGAATATTATTTTAAACATAACAATTCTTCCTATTCTAAACTTGATGATGTTGATCCTGCCACGGACACTCTTATTACGGATTGTAATAAAAGCGGAAATCCCACTATACCAAGACACCTAAATTACATGCGTATAAGAGCTTCATTTAACCATTTAAGGAAAATGGAAACAGACACTTCTGAACCTGCACTTATTCAACAGTTGAGATTAAAAGTAAAATCGGACTCTTATACTGATGTAACAACAGGTAAAGAAATAAGCGGTGAAACAGAAAATATACTTAACCTCCCTTTTCTTGTTGATAATGAACCGCCAAAAATCAGGCAGGTAGAACCTGTGCTTGTTAATGATTATAATCGAGACGGTTATTTTGATCCTGAAACAGACACCATAACCGTAGTAACGATTCCGGAAGGTACCGGAATTGATACGTTACCTGGTTTTGATTCAAGTGCACTATCTATTCCGGACAGTAATGGCGTTGATGATGATGGAGATTTGATTGCCGATGACATCGGTGAATTTATGAACATTGCTTTTTATTCACCTGAATGGGAGAATGACTCCCTTGTTTCAATGCCCTTTCAATTTTTCTTTGAAATTAATGATAATTCTGCAATAATACTTCCCACAGGAAAATTCCTGAGATGGACTCTCTATAAAGTTAATGGAAATGTACATGACTCTTTATCAGATGAAGTATTGCATACTGATACATTGAAATATCTGCCGAAATTCAAATCACATTATCTTTTTGAGTGGGATTATGAAGAAATTAAAAACAGAACTGACAAAGACGGATTGTATTGCGCTGTTTCTGAATGTATCGACAGGGCAGGAAATAGAAAAGTTAATGTACCTGCCTATTTTATAATCGATACTAAAAAGCCCGATGTTGATGTCTATAGTGCATGGCGGGATTATAACGGGCTTGAAAATATTGCGAATATAAATTCAAATGGTTTCGGATTCAGATATGCTCCGAAACGCCCTACTGATAGATATGACTCCGAAACTGATAAACTTATTATTATCTTACATGCATTAAATGAAAAAGGCGAAAAACTCGGACGTGATCCCTATACGTTTACCTCAGAGCCTGGGTATAAAGATGTATATACTAATACTGAAAATGGGATGATTGCTTTTGACAGTATTACGGAGGAGATTAGAGATATACCGGACGGTAATATTGATGTTACGGAATTCATCCTTGAGGTTCCATCAACTCTTAATTCGCCATTAATTAACTTTAGAAAATATAATATACTGGATGGTAAATATCATGTTGAAGTTATTGCTGTTGATAAGGCCGGCAATGAAAAACATATTGAAGACCTTGAAAATTATAACGGTGAAAAACGTGTAATTACCATTGATAGGGAAAGACCTGTATTTTCTGAAAATACTGTTTTTCCTACTCTTTTTCATGATTCAACATCAAAGTTTACCTTAGTCGGTAGAATTTCAGAAAAAGATGACTGCCCGTACAACAGAACAGAAAATGTTTTTGACAGGGACAGTGTTTTCAAGCTCAGAATCTACTTTTTAGACAGTCTTATTAAAGAGCTTGAGATTAAACCTTCGGTATCGGTAAATGATTCTGATTTCTATACTGAAATTCAAGACTCTCTCGGTGTACTTGCTTATGGTATCGTATATGGAAGAAATTCCATTACTGTTGAAATTGAAGATCCGCATTATAACACAGCAACCTCTATACTACACTTTTTCTATAAATCTCTGGGGAATGAAATACTTAACGAGTTTAATGAAGACGGTGTATCAGGAAAAATTACTATTAACGGAATACTATCAGACCCGGATGAATCAAATAATATGGATTTTGATCGCTATGAGATCCATGTAAAAGATGAAACCGGAGGATATCATCCTGAAGCAGTTTTTATGCCCGGTGACACGGCTCAGACCTCTTCCGGGATAATACGCATCAATGATGTTCTCGGCTATGTGAATACTTCAATATTGCCTGATGGTATATATACTCTTGAACTGTGGATATTTGAAAAGGGGAATCCTGTACCAAAGATCATTTCAAAGGAATTTCTTGTAAATCATAGTATTCAAGCCGACACTCTTGACCCTGAAATAAATGCGGTATTTCCCAAAGATTCTTTTGATCCGGGAGATTCTGTATTTACCTGGACATATACTTTGCAAAATCGTGTCTGTGATGTAAGAACAAAGATTGTGAATAAAACTACAAACCAGGTTGCGTTCCATCAAAAACATAGTAATGTAGTTCCTTTTGAAGAAGGTGAACCGGACACATCCATGAATGGAGAAAATTACTCAAAAATTTTATTCTGGAGAAATGCAGGTGACTGGTATCTGAAATGGAAGTTCCCGTATATAATAAACATTGAACCTTTTACCGGAACTGTTTCCGATATCAATTGCTCCGATACTACACTGACCTTTTATGTAGACGCAAATGTTCTGACAATCACGTCTCCCTATACATTTTCATCAAACAATGATTATAACATCTCTTTTGATAAAACTCTTGTTTCCAACTGCCCTGAGACACGCGTTTCTGTGTCAGCGGGCGCTTCATACAAAATAAATCCATGTCTTATTATGACAGGTGTTAACGGTTTAAACCCTGCCGTAAATCCGTTTTACATCAGAAACACCAGGACATTTACATGGAATGGTAAGTCGCCACTCGGCAAAGAGCTGGACAATGGGGAATATATTGTCTGCTTAAACGCGACGGCTTCTAATGGCATGGGGTATGATGAGATACCGAATAAAACAATAACTTTTAATGCGGGCGCTCATCTATCATTAACCATAGATACAATATATGCTATACGGTTAAACAAAAAAGGCGCTGTTGAAATACCGGCTTCAATACTTTTCAAAGTGAATAAAATATGCGACGCCGAACTTAACGTATACCAGAGAGGTGAAAAAGAGGATAAAATAATCCGGCAGGATAAAATGCATAATGTGGTTTCAGGAACACAGCAGTCACTCGTTTTTATGTGGGATGGTAAAGTAAACGAATCCGAATATGTTTCTCCAAATGAGGAATATTACGGTGTGATTATCGGACAGAGATATTCTGAAAAAGATACGGTCACATTTGATATAGGAGTTGAGAAGTTTGATTTTGTAAATGGAGAAGACCCTTTTATTTTATCTGGAAATAAGAAAGGTATGTACAGGGATTCTTTTCAGGTTGTATCGGGCGATGCAAGAGCTAATGTACACGCTCATTATAAAGGGAAATATTTTAATCCTGTACCGTTTAGTTTTAAAGTAAGTGTCTATAGACAAAATCCGATTAGTTTACAATGTGAATATACTTGTATTACCAGGCTTGATTACAGAAAATATGTGCATGCATTTACTCAATGGAAAATTGCAAAAAGCCAAAGCTGCAGAACCGATACCGGCGTTGTAATCACTTCTTTTGATATAGATAATTATAATGGCTGGCGGTTCAGCAGTTTTCTTGAACCGGGAATTAATGTTTGTCCTGAAATAAATTCTTGTCAATGGGCAAGACCCTGCTTTGATTCATGTATTATGGAATTTCCCGACAGTCCAATGAAATATGTGTATCTTGATACAACAATGTCACCCCAAATTCCCACGGATAACTTAATTGTATCTTATTTTGACAGGTTTAAATATGGAAAAGATAATTATGTGCCTTTATATTATGTTTCTATGAATAGAGATATAAAACACCCGCAGAGTGGATTCTGGAAATATGGGTTTTATAACTCAGGAAATTCTTATGAATTAAAAGCGGATTATTCAGTGAATAATGTGTTCAAATATATGTCAATGATTACTTTTTCCAAGGATATTATTAATGATAATGAAAAAAGAGTAATGGTTGACTCACTTTTTAATGATTCCACCGGTATAAAATTGTCATGGGACACAATATGCGTAATTTCATTCAAATTTGATACATTAACCGAAGATAATTTTGCAGAATATCCTGATGTTATTAAAATGGAGAACGGCATAAGTTATCCTTCGGGCTGGAAAAATACATTTATAGAAGACCTTTTATCAGAAACAGGTTTGGAATTTAACGACAGTGTAAATTACAGAGCAAATTATTCTATTGAAGATCTTGATAAAATATTACGTTTACGCCCAATGGTTTTTCAGCAGTCAGGAGAAAAAGATACATTTTACCTTGCTGCCCAGGATATTAATCATACACCGGACGACTTAAGAGGTAATATTTATTTTGGAACAGACAGTACCCTTTTATGGAATCTTGGTGAATATTGTGACTGGTATGAACCTGAAGACTCATTATTTTTAAAAGCATCATGGGACGCATCAATTTGTACCACATCATTCACTTTATTATCTCCTCCCGGCGACTCTTGTCCCGGCTGTATTTTTGAAGAGGTTATTGGGGCCGGCGACATTGTACTTACATTTACACTTGACAGGAATAATGAATATTATGGTAAAGACTCAATAAGTTTCACTGCACTGATGTTAGGTGTTGATTCCCTGCATGATATAAAAGATATTGAAATTACTCCAGTGATTTATAACGGGACATCGTGGGAAGAAACCGATTTTATTAGTTATACACATGACATAGATGGAAATTTTCTCAATGTGGCATTTACTATAACGGACACTCTTGCAGATGATTCAATAGAAACCTGGGATCCTCCATTTACTCAAAATACAAATGATACGTGTGACAGTAAGCTTGATGTGAATGGCGACCTGACATTTTTTGTTGAAACACCTGATGAGATAGCTGACTGGGAAGATGTCCAATTTATTGAAAAATATGAGGATAACACCATTTCTCAAAATGGAGTGCAGCCTCTTTTCGTTGATAGCTCCGGCGGCGGTGGTGGTGTTATGATGAATCCAAATCTATATATTGATTCTGTAAATGCGAGGATAACATATATTGATTCGTCTTTATATGAGGCACTGGAAGATTCTGTGCGTTATTATCCCGAATATGGCGGTTGCGAACTCAAACTTAGCTTTAATCCTAATGAAGAAAATAAAAATATAGTGCAATTTAACATTAAACCGTCATTCCAGAATCCGGACTCTTCGCTTAAATATTATGCAATTGAATGGTATCAGAATGGAAGAGGCGGGACTGTTGTGAAAGATATTGATAAAAACACTGAACAGATTAAAAAACCACATTTTTGGAATGCCGGATTCAGAGGAGGTGAATTCTGGTTTCATCTTAATTTCTATGAAAAAGACAGTTCAGGAAATAGAATAAACAAAATAATTTACGGCCAGAATTCATATATCGGTTACATAATCTCAGATTCTGCTTATAATAATGATAGGAATTATGTTGCAAAGAGTCCTTTTATAAGGACTGAGATTATTTATAACTATTTGAGTTCTGACAGTACGGACACTATAAATGTTTTTGATACGTCAAAGGTATCTTCTGTCAATCCGGTAAGACTTGGTGAGGCGGCATTAACAGGAGTTGTGCCTGACGTCGGCGATGTTGATCTTTATTCGCCGGGTATTTCTATCACACCTTCCAATGTCCAGTTTGAAAATGAAAAGGAACCGACTCTGAAATTCAGGTATCTGCGTGATGAAGTTGTTAAGATTGAAGGAACAGATACAATCCTTGTAATAAACTCAAAAAATCTTGCAATGATTTATCATATTGATAACAGGACAGGTGAATTGACTGATATTACTTCTGGAACGATTGATGCTATTGAATATGGAGGTACTGTAAAATTCGATTCTGACACTAATACCTTTGACTACCTATTGAAATCTAATGATTATTGGGACTACGTACAAATCACCGCAGTCCCAACTGAGTTCAGCCACTGTATTCCCCTGCGAGAGGCAAATACCATTCTTGACAGGGTTGAGCTTGATCCGGGCAAGGTAACCAAACCTGAGTACCTGAAAGTTATGGGAAGGTTTATTCCATACCAGGATTCTACGCCAAGGGCTGCACTCCATCCGGTTGCCAACGCCGTGCGAGTAGTTATGAATTTTGAACAGGATAAATACAGGCGTTCTATTGATTCTGCTGAAGGTCATATTGATAATATCGATACACTCTTAGAACTTTCAGCGTATAGTGATGAGATAGAGTTTTCTATTGATAGTATTAATCTGCCCGGTTACATCGGCAATGGAGATACCGTGTTTGTTTATGCGGAGGTTCTTAATACGGACAGCCTGGATACTCTCAGGGGCATTAATGTAGTAAATTCAGGCGTCAGCTATGCTGAATATATTATCAAAACAATAAGCACGGGTTTTAAAATCACTCCTCTTAATCCATATATATCAACTGTACATAAACTTGCTCAGTATATTATTGAACCGAATGAACAGGGTAAATTAAAATATGTACAGAATAACAGGACCGGATTGGTTGAAACAGTTAAGTTTATTGATGTCATTAATACTGCATACTTTACCATTTCCTTTACTGATACAACGTTAACCGGCAATGTACGCGAGGAAGGAATTTACCCGTTTAACCTCTCTTTTTATGATACTGTCGGCAATATGTTCGGAGAAGAACAGGTCGGAGCGTTCTATGTTGATTATACACCGCCGGTTCTTGATCATGGACAGTTTGAGGCTGATGATTCCACAAAGATGAGTTTTAAATTTACCGCAGGTTTACGGGACAATTTCAAACTTCATCGTACAGATATATTGTTTGTTTCAGACTCTTCCAATATATTCTATACTAAAACCATTCATCATGATTCAACATTTACCGATAATATTTCCATACCCATACCGGTAAGTAACCTTTGCAATTATAAGAATGTAAGGGCATTGATTTATTCTTATGACGAAGCGGGTAATAATTCCGTTGATACGGTAAAATTCAATCTGCTTGATGATGAGGACCTTGATAATGACTGGCAGGATAGCACTATAATTGTTATTGTGATTCCTGATGAAATAGACCTTACGGAAAATTTAATAGATTATCCATTTCTTGTAACACTTACCGATGGTAATTTTGATTTTTCCGAAGCATTGCCTGACGGCAGGGACTTGCGTTTTACAAGCATGGAAGGTAATCCGCTGTTTTTTGAAATAGAAAAATGGAATACTTCTGAAGAGATTGCAAGTATATGGCTCCGTGTTCCTCTTATCACTCCACAAGAGGGTATTTATAAGGCGGTGATGTACTGGGGCAATGACAGTGCTGCTGATATATCCTGGCTCTCTCCTGCTGCATGGAACAACACATACAAATCAGTATACCACATGCATACCTCCTATACGGAATTCATAGAGGATTCGGTGCAGGGAAGCGGTTTTGTCATTCCGGGATTCGGCCTGTTTGCAACCGGGGATATAACGATGAACCCGAAGTCAAAAGTTATAAACGGTTCTGCCGGAAGTAACGGAAAAACTACTCTTGGAGGAGTAGAGGCGGGAAATTCAGCGTATATTGGTAACGATGTTATTTCCGGCGGCAGGATTATTCTCGATTATCATGCCAGAGTTGACGGCGATGCAACAAGTGGTGATACTGTTATTATGAAAACCGCTGCGACGGTTGGAGGTACTGTTACCCAGTATGCATCAGTTCCTGATAAAATAATACCGGTAAAGAGTGTTCCAATATCAAGCTCCAACATATATGTCGGTTTAGACGATGTTAAAACACTTTACCCAGGAACGTATGGTACTATAACAATAGATCACCGGGCTGTATTGGAAATGAAACCCGGCGTATACAATTGCTACGAATTTAAGGTGCCGGGTCATGATTCAAGGATAATTTATAACATTGATTCAACTGAAATAATTGAAATAAATGTCGAGAATAAACTTGAATTTGACGGGTATAGAATACTCACTGAATTTGACGGCACTGCAAGCGCTAAGAATGTTTCCTGGTATACAAATCAATCAACCGATGTGTATATGGGACCCGCACTTAAATTTGCCGGAACAGTGACTGCTCCCAATGCAAAGATAGATGTTGAGCAGGCGGATACGCTTCGAGGGGCACTTTATGCAAAGAATATATTCATGAACTGGGACGCGATACTTTTTACCGAGACCGGTATTGTTCACCCGGTAAGGGAAGTTATACCCGACGCCACAACGAATAGAAACAATGGTACAAATAACAATGCATTATTCACCCGGGGCTTAATAAGTAAGGGACTGGCGTTTGACGGAGACAGCAGTTATATCATAGTAGAGCCCAGTCAAAGTCTTAGAACACCGGATGCTTTCACATTTTCAACATGGGTTAAACGCGATAGAACAGGTAATTTTGAAACACTATCAGGGAAACATGACATTTTATCTACGGGATGGAGGGTTGTCGTCGACAGTCTTAATTATCCGGTTTTTTATGTTGACAACCAGGCATTAACAAGTGACAGTATTATTGTAGACAAAGATGAGTGGTGCCATATTGCCGGTGTTATCAGCACAGATACAATTCAATTATATGTTAATGGAAAATTAGCCGGTGAAAAATCATATTCAGGATGGAGCGGTACCCATGATAGCGTAGCTTTGTTTATAGGGAAATGGCTTGGTGACCGGAAATTTTCCGGCACGCTTGATGAAATGAGAATCTCCGATGTTGCATTGCCTGAAACATGGATAAAACTCGATAACCTGACACAAACAGATACGGTAAACATTGTTCAGATCCCCGTAAAACGCCCTGAAAGCATTCAGGCTTACTGCGACTGTAATGGAAATGTCGTTCTTAAGGTACAAATGGTAGACAGTGTTACTGATGTTGGCTTTAAAAAACGGGTTTCAAACGGCACCTGGTCACTTGTTGATCCTGTAAGAATTTCCACTGATACATGGGTTGACACAAGAGTCAAGTGTGAAACATCATACGAATACAAGGCAAGATATTTATTTGGCTTGACAGTATCCGAGTGGTCTGACAGCGCTGTTGTTATGACGGCCGACTGTTATACCGAATCGGATTTTCTTGAAATAAAATGCATGACACTTGATAATGGTAATGAACCGATTAATGATGATAGCGCAAACGTAAAAGTCAGATTGTATGTAACACCTGTTAAAGGTATTTCTATTTATGAAGAGAGTTTCAATACAAAAATTATTAACGGCCTGTGTACAGTGTATCTTACGGATATTACAAGACTTAAAAATATATTAAAGAGGGATAGTGTCTTATATGCTGAAATGGAAGTGTATGATATTGTTCAGGAACCAAGAATACCGCTTACTGCCGAAGGAATTTCTACTATAACAAATCCGCAGCATTTAAAAGGCGAGGGCTCCCCTGTGGGAATAATAAAGGCAGATGCCGGGTCAGTATATTTAGACACCCAGGATAATTCGGTATACTTTAAACATGGCGAATCAATTGATGATTGGAAAAAAGTTGAATAGGAAATAGTTGTTAGTTTGAATTATACGGTTGTAATTTGATTTTAAAATAAAAAAGAATC
>CBDVBE010000206.1:0-11289 GCA_965372145.1 uncultured bacterium
TGATTTCTTATGTAATTTAGTTGCTCTTGTAATAGTTTCTGCCGGACAAATCCTATCTTACCAGCATAACCTTTTCAATTACTCTCGTTTCCTCTGTAAACAAATGTACCGGATAAATCCCATTTGACAAATTCTCGCTATTAAAATAAGCCTGATGCGTACCGGCTTTTTTACAGGTACTTACCAGGGTACGCAGTATCCTCTCAAAAAACACTGGTAAAAAGTCTCTATTGTTAATCAGATATAAAGCATTTTATTGTTTTTAGGCTATTTTAAGCAACTGCAAGGAATTAAGATTAGATGCGTACCATTATTTATTGAGAGGATACGGTACGCACAACTTTTCCCCTCCCATCCAGCAATTGCAGCGAGACCTGAGACGTTTTAAATGTTGTATAGGATATGCGTATTGCCGGATAGTTCCGCTGTACTGTCAATGCTGGAAGTACACTCCTGGCGGTTTGCGAAGTTTCGGTCGGCCAAAAAAACAAAATTACTCAGTTATCTGCTCTCCGTCGGAAATCTCAGTTGGGTGATTCACCAATCCGCTTTAAGGCCTGCTCCACCAGCTCCCATAAAATAAATTCCTGTTCGAGTCTTACCGAATTTCCCCAACGGTTAAACCGTAAATCATCGTACAGGGCCTGTTCCGCAGGAGTTAAATGACTCAATTCAGCGGAAAAGGAGGCCTGTTCCATGCCCCACTGTTCTTTGTGAGCGAGAAACGTGTCCTTGTCCATTAAAAGAGAAACTGTGCGCGGAAAAATCGAACGGAATTGACTTAAAATAGAAAACCCATGTGTATCAATGTCTCCCCAGTACCATATTTTTTTCTGTAAAAGCCAATTCGCCTCTGCCAGGCAATCAAAACCGTATCCTCTTCCAAAAATGATAATGGACCGTTCCATCATGGGAAAAGAAAGGCCGTTAATATCATTTTCAGCTACAAAAACACTTTCGACTTCAGGGTTGAGGTCGCGGAATTCATCAGTTTTGACCGTCAGGTCAGAAAAACCCTTTATGAAGAGTTTTTTATCAAGAATCCGGAATCGCACAGACGCCGGCCTACCGGCATATCCATACCGTTTTTCAAACCCGGAAATACCGTTATACTTAAATGATATCCCTGATACCGGCAGAAGAATATCGAGCCATTCACTGAGGATTCTTTTATGTAATTCAATAAACTTGGTATCAATACCCGGCAGGCTGATCTGGCGAAGAAATATTCCCGGACGCCGGTTTTTTTCCATCCATTCGGAAACGGTTATCAGTTTTTTCAAAACAGGGGCCGCTGCAAGCAGCTTGAACGGATTTGATTCCACCCACTTCCCAAGCTTGGGGAAGGCGGTAAGTAACAGGTCAGACGCCCGGCAGTACCGCTCGTACTCCTTTTTTTTCCCGACAAACCCGGCCATGTGTAAAATTGATTCAAAAATAACAGCGCCAGGGAGTCTGTTTTTCCCCAGTAACCTGTGGTTAATACTGCGCCATTCAACGATGAACATCTGTTCTTTATTGTCATCCGGGAAAAGGCCGACCCACTCCTGCGCTGCGGCAAAGTGCTTGCTCAATTCCCGGGCTGTCGGCCCTTTTAACGCGACCCGCAAAGGAAAAAGTATGTCCCACTCCCGAATCCGCTTCAGGAAATACCCACGCTCCCATTTTTTTAAAAGGGCAGCCTTGACTGTCGAGAGTGTCGACCATTTTTCACCGGCGTGGTTCATTCGTTTCTTGCCTCTTTTTCAGCCCGGTACTCTTCAATTGTCAGATTTCTCAATTGCGCTTCTTTGCCGTCCGGGCTGTGTACAAATCCGACGCTTGACACATACGGTTCTATGATGTGGATTTTCTGTAACGGGGTAACAATAAGCAGTTGCAGGTTAAGCTTTTTGAAAAGCTCCAGTCCGAATAGTGCCGACTCATCCGATCCGCGGCTGAATGCTTCGTCTATGACCACAAACCGGAAACTGCGGGAGCGGACTTCTCCCCATTCAAGTCCGAACTGGTAAGCGAGACTTGCCGCCAATATCGTGTATGCGAGTTTTTCCTTCTGGCCGCCGGATTTACCTCCTGAATCGGTATAATGCTCATACTCGGTATCGTCCTCCTGCCATCGCTCCGATGCCGCGAATAAAAACCAGTTACGAACGTCCGTTACCTTATTAGTCCAGCGTTTATCCGCATCCGTGCTTCCCTCCCTGCCCTTGAAACGGTCGATAATCGCTTTGACCTGCAGGAACTTTTTTTCTGTGTACTGTTCCTCGTCGGAACCGGTAAGACTTCCCTCGGTGCATGCCCGCAGCGACTGCTGGAAATCCCGGATATCAATATCGCTGTTATTCTGCGCCTCAAGCAGGATATACCGTCCGGTATTGTATTCTATATCTGTGAGCGACTTGTTTATTCGGTCAACGCGCTCCCTGATTTCCTGACGTTCACGGTTGAGTTGAGATTGAAAGGTCGCGATTTCACGTATAGTATTTTCATTAAGTAAGGCCTTGAACTTTTTCTCGAACCGGGGCAGGTCATCCGCTTTGAGTTCTTCGAGCATTGCCCGAAATTCCGAGCCGGCCCCTATGGAGGCGTCGATCTCGGCGGTTTCAGCAACATAGTCGCGGCGGTAGTCCTGCATGTTGCTTATAATGCGACCCTCAAGAGTTTTCAGCTTCCTGTCTTCGCTGTCGATTTTTGCCTGTAGCCAATCACGCATGCACCGCTCATGATCGTCGGCAGTGGCAAGTGTCAGGGACTTTTCACCAAGTATCTTCTGCCGAAGCGGATCAAGGTCGCCAACCAGTTTCTCACAATCATCCTGCCCCGGAACATCACGTTGCTGTCGATACCGGTCTAATGCGTCGCGAGCCTGAGACAGCCTGTCGTCGTCTCTGGCAAGCAGTCCCTTTTCGGTATCCAGTTTATTTTCTGTTCGGGCAACCTCCTTTTCCAATTCAGCAAGTTGGGCGCCAAGCGTCCTGAGGACATCAGAGGTTGCTTCCAGTTTTGTCCGTTCTTCCTCCAAACCTGCTATTTGCCGGGCTATCGGCTTCCAGTCAAGTTCTTCATAATTTGTAAAGCTGTCCAGACGTATGAGGAGTGATTTTTTTTCGCTCAAAATCCGTGTTTCAGTTTGGAAGTCCTCAATTTTCGCTACGAATGCCTGAATTCGCTCTTCAAATTTTAGCCGCTGCTCATCCAGCGCGGCAAGTTTCGCTTCGTTGTTCCACCCAAGTATGTATCTGCTTCGGTCATCAATCCGGCGCCGGTCATCTTTTTCGTGCCGGTTTCCAGCCCCCTTTATTTGCCCCCTGCTGGTGATGGCCTGTTTTTCTCTTCGGAACCGGTCGACTGTATCGCAGCAGGCATAATCAAACCGCTTTGCCAGTGCATATTCAAGCCACTGGTAAAACTCACTATCCGGCTTTATGGAAATTTTTCTTGCCAGCGATGCTGGATGAAGTGAAATAATACCTGCCGTGTTTTTTTTTACAACCCGGTAATAAACAATTCGTCCGCGAAGATCGGTCCGGTCAACCCAGGCTGCAACATCCGCGTAGTAGCACTCCGGAACCAGTAAAGAGAGCCCGAAATTATGCAGAAGTCGCTCAATGGCGCCTTCCCATGCCCTGTCTTCCTCATGCACCTGTAGCAATTCACCGGCCAACGGGAGTTCCTCTTCCTCAATGTTAAGGGCCCGACACATGTTGGATCGGATCGTGATCTGGCCGGCACCGATATTACTGCGCCGCTGTTTCAGAGAGTCAATTTCCAGGCATAAAAGACTAAAACGATCGCGGGTCGTTCTCATATCGACTTCCACCTCAGTGCGATTGTTCTGCAGGGTTATTTCCGCCTGTTCAAAGGTTTCAAGCTGTGCATGGGCGGACCTGTTATTTTTAAGAAATATTTCAAGAGAATCCGCCCGTGTAAAACCCAGCTTTTCTGCGTAGCGACAATATTCATCGGATTTTTTTATGCAATCCTGTTTACGCTTTTCATGCTGCGTAACTTCACTTTTAATCCGTTCAAGCCGGTCACCGCCGTTTTCCGCAATCGCCTGTTTGAGGTTGTCTCTCTGAGCGAGTTGCTGCGATTTACGTGCGACAAGTTTTTCGATACGCGCCTTATATCCGATACTGTTTTCATTCAATTTCTGCATCCGCAGTTCAAGCAAGCCGGCTTTAATACGTGCGAAATAACCGCGCAGACCGTCGCGATACCATCGCCACCGTATACGCTGTTTCTCGACCTGCTCATGGCTGTCAAGATCTTCAATCAGAGGAACCAGCCGCTCTACCTGGCGCTTAGCTTTTAATACCGCGTCATGCGCGCGGGTCAAATCGTCAAAATGATTGATGAGCAATTCGATGCGCGACCCTACGTTAAAAGCTTCAAGCATGTGCGAGCGGACAAAACCTGTCAGGTTCCCCACCGATTTCATGGATACGGTCTGATGATACAGTTCAAGGGCCTGATCATTTTGTATCCCGAACCGGCGTCTGAAAGCGGCTGCGTAAGGAGGAAAGCTGTCAAAAGGCCCCTCAACCTCCGGCCGCTCTTTTAATTTTTTTTTCAGGTTTCGGATAGCGCTGCCAAAGTCTCCAAAATGTTCGGCAATTGACAGTTCGCTGTCGGCCACCACATAAAACCGTGACGGCTGGCCTGTCTGGTCCTTTTGCCAGAACACCTGGGCAATGGAAACGGTCTGCATATATCCCCGGTTTGTAAACACGCCAAGGACCACCGAATAGTTATTGACGTCGCGCAACGCGACCGGCCTCGCCCCGTAGCCTCCGTCAGAACGTTCCGTTTTGTAATATCCCCGCACATATGATTTGAGCGAACGCTCTTTACTGTCCGCGCCGGCGGCCTTGTTATAGCAAATCCGGTTTGCCGGCACCAGAAGAGTGGTGATGGCGTCAACCAGCGTTGATTTACCGGAACCGATTTCGCCCGTAACCAGAACATTGCTTCCTTCCGCAGTCAGTGTCCACACTTTATTGTGGAACGTCCCCCAGTTAAAAACCTCGACCCGCTTCAAACGAAAACCGGCCTGGGAATCATTGGTTTCAAATTCCAGTTCAAGTTTACTGTTCATTATTCATTCTCCCTTACCGGCAGCTCGCCGTCCGGATTAAGGTAATCGTTGAGTCTGGCGTTAAAATGTTCCAGCCACTGCGCATCGATAAACGCTTTGAGAATACGCCGAACCTCAATCTTTGATCTGTCTGTCCGGAGTCTCCGTGCGAATCCCAGAACAATAACTTTTTGAATGTGTGTGTCTATCTGGTCAATAATTTTTGCTTCGTTTGTACCAGAGAGGAGAAAAGTGCGGACCAGTTCCACGATATCATCGCGGTCGAGAATAAGCCTGGTTTCACCACTACCGGCGTCATGCTCTGCCAGTTTCCGACGTAGAAGGGCCAGTAAAAGACTGACGGGATAGGAAAACTGCCGTCTGGCAACCAGCCGTGGTATCTTACTCTCATCTCCTTCGATCTCACGCGTCCGCAGCCATGCGAACCCCTCGTCTTCAAACACAACCAGCGCAAGACCGATTTGCGCAACATAATCGCGGATTCTTGCCTGTAAATCAATAAGCGCCTGCCACAGACCCGGATTATCATCCGCATACAGAACCCCTTTCATGAGGGTAATAAGCACTACTGAAAAATGGTCGTTGTCGCTCTTCTGTTCGTTCATATTATTTCCGGTTGAAAATGATTCGCGGCAGGGTCGCTTTGCGAATAACACTACCGGCGTCCTGCCAGCAGATCGTTTCTTCAGCGTTATCATCAAACACAACAAGCCGGTCGCTCCCGGCAATTGAGACGTATCCAACCAGCTCTGCCAGTCCTTTACTGAGAGGGTTTTTCCCGATTACTTCACCGAGGGTAACCTGGCTTCTGTCCTGAAGTTGTTTGGTAATATTGCTCCGCAACAACTCTTTGTCAATATATATCTGATCATATAACATGTCCGCGTCAACATTGGTATCATCTGCCATCTGAATTAATGAATTGACCTCCACGGATACCGGTGGATTATACAGGGGACGTTCCATTGGCAAATTGATATCCAGAGAGGATTCGTCGATTGTCATGAAACTGCCGGTTGGTGGATTACTTTTAACAGCAAGCGCTTTTCTGAAAATATTGTCCAGTATCCGTATGATGCGTTTGTTTTCAAGATACGCCTGATTATCCAGATACCTCCTCAACTGTTGTGAAAGGCTGGCGACTGTGCGCTGTGTATGTTCACCAGCTTCAAGCCAGTCGAAGTGAATGCGTTTGAGACGGTTGTCCGACACGAAATTTTTAATCGCATCAAGAGTGAATATTTTTTCCAGCAGGCCAGAGAGTTCGTCCTGACTCTGCGGTGACATTAAAAAGTCCCAGAACGCGCGAAAGCTTCTACCCTGATCAGAATCAGTTATAGCATCCCGCTCTCCAAATATCTGTTCCAGCAGCGCTCCCTTGGTACTATCCCAGGTGGCAATCTGCTCGCGCACCTGATTGTCAAGCATCCGGAAGTTATCTTCCACGGCCCGGAAATCACTGAGCAGCTCTTTCGCGGTAGAACGGACCTGAAGAAAGCGGTCGCGCAACGCGGTTTCATTCATAACCGGAATATCACCACTGCGAATTGCCTCGATTTCCGCATCGATATCCACCTTGCGTTTTTCCAGTTCATCGATACGGACTTGTGCGTCAGCCTCGGCGCCCAGCACCATCTGGCGCAACAACTCGAAAATAGTAAGCAGGCGGGATTCGGTACCGATAAATGTCCGGCTGGTCAAGCTTTCGAGCCAGGAGATGACCTTTTCCGTGGCCGGGGTTAAATCGTAATGGGGCTCATCGGATCCGGGCGGGTAGAATTTACGCAGCCACCCTTTGTCGTTATGTGCCCAGTCATTAATATAATCACGCCCACCGCGGGAGAAACTGTTATCACCTCCGGTTTCCCGAAGATGGTACAGGATATCATCAAGTTTTGAGATAAGCGTTGGTTCGTCCATGACGCGTACATTTGGCTGCATAAACACCTTATCGATAAACGAGACTATAAATGGCGCGTGCTCTGCACGAAGTAAACGCCATGCCGGGTGCGATTTGTAGAGCTGGATAAGGGCCGGGTATGAGAGAGCCATGAGAATTATATATGCTGGTTGTTAAGGTTTTTTTGAACTATGCCTTAATCAAACACTGAAAACCGTGTTTGTATATAACACTTGAAAAATAACCTTTCTGAAATTATTAAACAAAGAAATTATCTTGAAATAATGCAGGATAATATCATTTATCTTTTTGCTATAATAGCTTATCAAAAAACTATGAATCAATTTATAGCAGGGTAATACCATAGTACCCGTTTTTTCCATTTTAAATACCTTTCTTGTCCCTGATGCATCACAAATATCACAAGGACGTTTTTTTTCATTATTGGTTACTATCATTCTCGCCGTGTCTAGCGATGCACTTAGAAAATTCCCATTTTTACCATTATCCTCTAAGAAGGTTGCTGAATCTTAAAAATGATTCTTTATCCGGTTATCAACACGGGGATAAAAGAAAATAATTGAGTCATTTTTTACCAATGGCCCTTCTGCTGAAATATTGAAATATAGCATGATTTATTCATATGCAACTCTTTTATAAACACCTCCAGACCAAAGCATTATTTTATTACTATGGGGCAATCTGAAATAATAAAAAGAATATATACACTTACAGCGTTTCTCTGTATTGGTATTTTTGCAGGCTGTGCACTCTCGCCAACCCAACCGGAACTTAAAAATGAATTTCGATATACCGTGACTCTATCTTCACAAAAGAGTGATTCAATTTATGTAACATTAGCAATACATATACGTGGGAAAAATGACTCAATACATCTCCTGGCACCGCCTGTATATGCGGACAATCCCTGGCTCGAACAGGCTTCCAACAATTTTCATAATCTTTCAATAACCGATACTCGCAATAATAATATCCTGTATACTCTCGATAGCATTGCCATCGGATTACACAAGAATATGAAAATCTCATTTCCATGCTCAGATACTTTATTACGTATATCGTATACAATTACCCTTGACTATGTTACGGCAGGCAGGGGACCGATTCCCTACCTGGACGGCACATCCGGGTACTGGAAAGGCTCTTATATCTTCGCTATTCCATTCAATAGTACCGGCATTACCGATATATGGCGAACACCGTATAATTTTTCCATTACTTATAAACTTGGGATTACCCATTCCCTGCATGGCGACCCATTGCCGACCGTATATTTCAGAAATTCCTATGAATTGCTTTTCTCAACAAATACCCTTAACGGTGAAAAAATTGCACAGGGCCGGATTGGCAGCCAGCAGTTTCAATTTATATCCGCCGGTGAATATAACCAGATGTCCCCGGCCATGGTCAGCCAGGCAAAACTGGACTGTGAAATAATACTAAAAGATATCACCTCAGTCTTCAATCCGATTACTTCTGCACCGATGTCGGTTCTACTTGCTATTGACAGTGCCGGCGGCCTGGAAGGCATGTATGCATTCAGCATTATCCCGCTTAACGAAGATGATAGTAATGGATGGTTCCAGATGGTCCTTGCCCATGAAATTATTCATTTCTGGATTGGATTGCGTGTCGGTGAGTATGAAGATCCCTGGTGGAAAGAGGGTACTACCACCTATCTTGGATACCTGTTTGCTATTCGGAATAAATTAAGTACCGACTACTTTATTACGAAATATCTGCTTGCAGATCTTTCCGGAGAAGAATGCGTTAACAAGTATGCGCTTGCTGATCCTGTAGTCCGCAAACTGATCTATGCGGATGTTGACAACTGTGAAACCCTGGTATATTATAAAGGTGCACAGGTAACCATGCTTATCGACAGAAAGATCAGGGAAGAATCAGGTGAGTCTACCTCTATTGATAAAATTCTGGGCGAATTTGTCAAAGTGTATGATGGTAAAGCATTTTACAGGCAGGAGTATATTTCCTTTATTAAGGAAAAATCCGGCGCTGATATATCAGATATAGTCGAGAAATACGTAATTACCAGTGGAGCAATTCCTGATTCAATACTTAATGAAAACTGTAATGTGCTGATTACAATGAAAGCGTTTGGTACATCAATTCGGCACGCTGAAAATCTACCAATGGGAAACAGGTATATACCGAGACACTATTAATACATTTGTATAAGAGGTAGCATCCGGTGAAAAATATACTATCAGATATTCTTCTCTTTATTATTCTTGTAGTTTTTCTATCCTGTGAAAATATTCCGACAGAACCTGACCTGTTACCCGATATTTCACTTGCCTATCAGGTCTCAATACCCGGTATGCCGCTCGATTCCCTGCATATCACCTGCATTATTCAAAAAGTAGATGACCGTGCTTCTGTTACAATGCTTGCACCGCCAATATATGCTGACAACCCGATGCTCGAGCAGAATGATATAAATTTCCATAATGTGGTTATAACCGACTATGACCTGCAAACAATCTCCTTTACTTCAGATAGCCTTGCTTACGGTATATTCAGCAACCATATAATCACATTCCCTGCCACATCATTTCCAATGACTATTGAATATGATATCACCTTCAACTTCGAATCACATCCTTTTATGCCGGTCCCCCATATAGGCACTACAGACGGCTATCTGCAGGGCTTGTATGTTTTTGTTATACCATTCACCTCAGACGATATGGTACATATCTGGCGTGATAATTACGACATACGGGTCTCCTATACACTTGGCAATGGTGTCAACCTGTATGGCGATCCCGCAACGAATGCTTCCTTTGACAATCCGTATCAATTACTTTTTTCAACATCTGCACTGCTATCAAGCTCAGTAACACAAAACCAGGTTCTCTTTGAGGGAAGCACACAGGGACAGGAATTTAGATTTGTCAACATCTCCTCTTCAACGACATTCTCACAGGCACTGCTTGACTGCGTTAAAATTAATTTCACCACAATACTGAACGATATAGTACCCGCTTTCGGTTCTATTACAGATGTGCCATTCACTGTCATAACCGGCATCAATGAAAATATCGGCCTTGAAGGTATGTATGCTTTCTGTTTAGGAAATCCCAAAGTAGGTGATACAAAAGGCGTACTCAATATGACTATGGCACATGAATTCTTTCACAGTTGGGTCGGTGTCCGTGTCGGTGAGTATGATGATCCCTGGTGGAAAGAGGGAACCGCTACCTATCTCGGCCTGCTCATTCCAAAACGAAACGGTCTGTGTACCAAGGAATATATTCAGGAAACACTGCTCTATACCTTTGCAACAATACCGGCGGCAACAAAATATGCACTCTCCGATCCCTATATCAGACCGATCATCTTCACCAGTCCCGATAATGTGGCAACGCTTGTGTACCGAAAGGGCGCCCAGGTTTGCATGCTGCTTGACCGGCGTATCAGAGAGACATCAAACAATACCACTACATTTGATACCATTCTCGGTGCATTTGTCAAACAATACAAAGGAAGATATTTCCGAAGAAATGAATATACCTCCTTTTTAAACGAATATTCAGGTGGAGACGTGCAGGATATATTCAGCAACTATGTAGACGGTATAGGAATTATCCCGTACGCTGTACTGGTTGAGAATTATAATGCACTTGATTCATTGGGGGCATTCGGAGACTGAACTGCATGAAGATAACACTACGTGAATTATACCAATCCATAGATACACAGGTTACGAAAATATACGTCATTCCAAGAATTGAACTTTTTTCGGTTCATAATCCCTACCTGAAACTGTTCTACAAGGATTTTTTATCCCCTGATACAAAAGAACAGATTCGTGTTGTCAGTCCGCATCCCCTTGTGCCGTCATTTTTAATCAAACGAATATTCGGTGAAAAAAGTATTGTACATTACCATTGGATACAATTTCTGGATACAGGGGGTTTCTTTGTTCTGCTCTGGAAAATATCCTGTGTGCTGCTCTATAAATTATGCGGCGGTCATATTGTCTGGAGTGTGCATAATAAACATCTTCATTCAAAAAGGTTTTTATGGTTAAATATCTTCTTCAGAAAATTGACGGCAAAAGCTGCAACAAGGCTCCATGTACACTATCAAGATGCCATTCATATTATGGCACCAGGTCTGAATGTACCTGAAGATAAATTCGTAGTTATTGAGCATCCAATGTATCCCGTGACAATAATAGATAAGAATAACGCACGGGAATACTGCAAAAATAACCTTATAAAAAATCTTGATATTTCCAAACCTG
>CBDVBE010000207.1:0-11260 GCA_965372145.1 uncultured bacterium
AACGGGTCTGTCGGTGTTTGTTAAAATTGCAGTCTATGGCAATAAAATGGCGCTACTTTCCTGGAATGAACAGGACCTTACCGACATTACCGGTGCGTATAGTGAAATTGAGATCAAAGGATTCAATGTCTACCGTCACGATACAACAGAAAAGATTAATACCACTCTAGGTAAAGAAACCAACTATCCCGACCCACAAGATTTGGAAGAAGGCGCCATCTATAACTATTCCATTACTGCAGTTGACCATAATAATAATGAAAGTCCCCGCTCTAAATCCTATCCTGCATTAGTAAAACGGCCAAGTAAAATTTATTCAACCACCGATCCGGGCGTTGCTTCAGGTATTAAAATCAATGCTGATTTGGCAAAAACAATGGTTCATAATGTGGTAATGGCAATGACCGGTGAGGCAACTATAGCCAAAGCTTTTGAATCACTGTTACCGGATCTGACCGTTGAAAAGACTATCGCTATAAAAATAAACTGCCTGGCCAAAGGCGGATTGTGTACTCATCCTGAATTGGTTGCTGCTATTATTAACGGCCTCAGCCAGATGCTCGGCGGCAGGTTCCCGCTCGATAATATCACGGTATTTGATGACCGCATGCCGAGCCATCTGACAGCAGCAGGCTTTACCTTGAAAAACGAAGCGGGCGATTACAAGGTTATTACTCTGTATGGCGATAATGATGCCTGGACTGCTTCTACTACCGTACACAACAGCACCCAACGGTTTGCTAAAATCGTTGAAGAGGTTGATTATATTATAAACGTACCTGTCCTTAAAAACCACAATAGCGCCGGTATAACCTTTGCCCTTAAGAATTTCTTCGGGATAATAGATGCTCCCGGTAAGATGCATGATGACCCTGCCGATCCTGAGGCGACCTGGTGTGATCCCTATATTGCGATAGTATATAAAAAGGTTGCAGATAAAGTGAAACTTATTATTGGGGATGCTGTTTTCGGCGCATATAAAAATGGGCCAAGTACGCCTCCTAACTTTGCATTGTATACAATCCTTGCCGGAACTGACCCTGTTGCTGTGGATATGTGTGCTTTCGACCTGATAAATACAGAACGGCAAAACAAAGGTTTAGGGCCAATTGCTTTAGAGCCGGATCCGGTGAATGCGGGACCGGTTGATGCGCGGCATATTATCACTGCTGCTTCACAAGAGTATAATCTCGGTATATTCAATTATGAAATAATTGAGGTATAGCCATGACTGTATATAACTTAACAAAAGCCAAAAACGTTATAACGCTATTCGCTACAGCGCTATTACTTTTGGTCGTTTGCAGAAAAAGCGTTGATCCCGGCGCAGGAGCCGACCCCGGTGACCTCTTGCCGGTAAACGACGACATCAGCGGATTCAAGAAAAAAGGCAGCGAAGCTATCATGACCGATTACCAGACTATTATGGATGCTATTGACGGGGCTGCTGAAAAGTATATCTTTTACGGCTTTGTCGAAGGAGTCCAGCAGATGTACAGCAACGGCTCGGTAGATATAGATTTGCGTATTATGAACCATGGCAACGCAAAAAATGCTGAGGGTATATATGATGATTTCTACCCCTCTTCACCGGAGGTTCTTTCAACCGCAAATCCGAAAGTGGTTGTGGACCACTCCCTTTTAAACGGGTATATCATCTACTATACGCGTGATAATATTTTCCTTGAAATTTACACTTTCGATAAGACAAATTTTGCCTTGAATATGGCGAGGCAGTTCTATACTAATATTGATGGGAAGATTGGTTCGAACTAGATAAAAATCCAATTTGACATTCCAGGTAATAATCCAAAGCTGCTCATTTTATCAAAAAAAAAGATTAAAAAGATATTAATTGTTATATTTATATATGGAACTCGATAAATACAAATTTTGGTTAATATATTGACACATTCGTGGGAGGAGAATTATGTCTCGTCGAATTTCAGAAAGCAGGCGTAACTTTTTAAAGACCTCTGCAGTTGGTGCTGCAAACCTGGCTGTAGCGGGTGTTGTTAAAAAAACTCTTGCAGCATCTCAAGCCGCACCATTTAAACAGATAAACCGGGAAATAGATAATCTACGCGTAGTGTGCTGCCATGATCCTGAAATGGTAGATGGAGATCCAACACGCTGGAACACTATTGCGGATCAAAACGGAACGGTTGATGTGGACCGTGTTCAGAACAATCTTGACCGGATGGCTATGTCACTTGCAGAGAAAAATTCATCCGCGGAAGCATGGGCTACTATTTTTACGAAACCGGATTCAAAACAATGGTCTGAGGTCCGTGCCGCAATTAAGGCCAACTGTAAAACAAACAGTGGACGCCATTCAAATAATCCACGATTGGCTGTGCTGGACAAAATATGCAAAGAACTAAATAACCTCGGTATACCCTTTGGAAGTATTGTTATTTATGACGGGGATGATGAAGAGGCGAATAAACCTTATGGGAACTATGTCGGGAATGGCTTGCCAAGTGGTGTGATAGTCAGCAAACAGAATTCATCATTAGGTGGAACAACACAGGCTCAGATTCCTGCTCCCTGGAATAAATCAGATATATGTACTAAGGATATTGCCGAGGGTAACATTGATATTCTCGTCAATATTACAGTGAATAAAGGCTCCCACAACTGGACCGGTCCCGCTACGTTATGCATGAAAAACCATTATGGTACTTTTGGTATTGGCTCACCGGATCATGCCTTTAATTATATGATCGGGATATCAAAAAGTGATGCAATTGTCGGCGGTACACCGCCGCGTCAGCAGCTCTGTATCGTTGATACGATCTGGGCAAGCGTATCGGGCCCTGCAGCAGAGCCTAATAAAAAACCATATAAGCTGGTAATGGGAACCTGCGCGCCGGTAGTCGATTACCTGACAGTAAAAAAGATTCGTGAAGATGACATGAATGCAAACCACACCAGCAGCATAATCAATAAATATATGACTGAGTTTGGATTTTCCACGAGTGATGTGACTGATTTTATTTACGTTGATCCGACACCTATTAAAAAGAGCGGTCAGACTGCTAAACCTAAGAAAGTGGCGACGCTGCAGATTATTACACCAAATCGAGGTTCGATTTCATTCAACCTTACCAGTCATGCACGGCCGATTTTTATTGATATCCACGACCTCCAGGGACGAACAATACAGTCACTTTCGTTTACACAATCAAGTGAGAAGAAACTTCAGGCTGCGTGGGATGGCCTTGATACTTCAGGAGCTACTGTTGGTACTGGTATGTACCTGGTTACTGTCAGGCAGAATGGAAAGAAGCAGTCGAAGAAGATTAGGGTTGTAAGGTAGGGATTTTAGTCGTTCCTATTGTAAATAAATGTTTCACCCCCACTGTCCTTCGGACATCTCCCCCATTCATAGGGGAGAAGGAATAAAAAGGGAAGAAATGATATTGTCATTCCGGACTTGATCCGGAATCCAGTGATATTACTGTAATAAGGAAAATGTATGATCAGATTTAGAGATACATGTGTTCTACTAATTAGTGTCTGTCCGAAAACGTCATTCCCGCATGTTTTTAGCGGGAATCCATACCTTAAAATATTAAAAAAGCTGGATTCCGGCCTAAGAGCATACCGGAATGACGGTAAATTGGTAGTTTCCAGCTTGACACTAATTAAATGTTTAATCCTTTTCGCCTGTTCAATCCCCCTCCTCGCCCAGGAAAAAATTGCCCTCACCGGCACCGTTCAGGATTTTGATAATACTCCAATTACCGGAGCTGTTTTAACATTACTCGGTAAAAATGTTTCCGACACCTCAGATGCATCGGGTGTTTTCGATATACCCACCACGCCTATTAAATATCACCCGAATCAGATTAAACCGGTAAGCCAATTCGAAGTTAAACAGAACTTCGTTTACTTCTCTCTTGACTCACGGGAATACATACAAATTGAATTATTTGATTTCAAAGGGAGAAAAATTCAGACAGTTTTTCGGGGCAGCCTTGAAAAAGGAAGCTTCCGTTTTCCACTCATACTGCGAAACTCTTCCTGCCAGGTGTATGTTGTATGTGTAAAATTCGGCACCTCTTACGTAGTTAGAAAATCAATACACCTGAATAAAAACGGTACAGTACAAAATCCGGAATCACAAGCTGTATCAAATCAGAAAACAGGCATTGTGAACGGGTACCGCCAGAGCGATGTTTTCGATACACTGGTTGTCACCCATGATGATTATATTAACAAGAGAGTCTGGCTGTATAACTATACCGATCCGGTTGCGGCAGTACTATGGGACAATGACATGCGCCTCACCGACGAAGTCACCGGCTGGACAGACCAGCCCGGGCATTTTGCTGCATTTGATACTGCCCAGTTGTATGACCTGATAGATGGCGGTGCGCCTATCTATAATGACGAGGGCCTCGTTGACGGTATCTACCAGTTCCTTGAAAACAGCGATGGAAATTATTGCGCGATATCCTTCTATAACTTCGGCACTCCGGAAAATTCACTTGCCATGTTTACTGTGCAGAAAAACTTGGTCTCCTCAGAAGTTGTTATACCCGGTTACAATGATTCTGTTGCTCTCGGCGATGAAACCATTGGTGGTGCTATGATTTACGCCCGTTTCAACCAATTCGACCTTGAACTGGGTTTTAGCGGGTACACTGATGTTGAACTGTTGAAAAATGACGCGAAGCTCTTTCTGGATGTGTATAAATCGAAGATTGGAAGAATTGAATTAAAATTATAGTATTATTTAAGCTATCTAAAATTCCAGTAATTAAAAAAACTGGCAAAATTCCTCTTTTTCATTAATATTATAGCTATACCGGATATTATTTCCTGCAAATTCTTGAGTGAGGGGAGAAATATGAAATTAGGAACCAAAGCGATAATGTTTATCTCAGTTTTATTTTTAATAAATGTAACAGTAGTGGGTCAAATTGCAGACAGCCTTCTTTTGATTAAGGACAATGAAATTACAGGGTGGGTTGAAGACACCGACTCGATCTGTAACACGGGTTTTGCACAGGACTGTACCAGTCTCTACGATGCTATTGATGGTGGTGCTGATGTGTATATTGATCGCGGATTTGTAAGTGGTTCCTATAAAGGATATACTGACGGAAGCAATATTATTTGTCTGGAAATTTTTGACCAAGGTTCTGCTACAAATGCATATTTGGTTTACCATTATTTTGGTACTACAATAGGAGGTTATTACAATGTTTCGGATTTAGGAGACAGTGCGCATATTGATACTAACTATCTTTCTGATACTTATATTGAGCTGATAAAAAACAATTTTTTTATACGTCTTGTATGCCCGAAAGATGCTCAATATATCCAAACAGCTATAACTATGGCTCAGCGAGTTGTTGAGAAATCAGTTCCGATTATTTATAATCCCAAAATTTCAATGGGGACCAATAATAAGTTGACAAAAATATCAGTATATCCAAGTAACGGCAATTTTATGTTTAAGATATCTTTAAAAACGGATAAATTTTCTAAATCTGATGCGCCTAGCCTATCTATTTATAATTCAAAAGGTATTCTTATTCAACGATTATTAATTCATCCATTTGGTTCACAAAATTTTATCGCTATTTGGGATTTAAAAAATGACAAATCAATGAAAGTAGCTCCGGGTATTTACACGGCAATGATTTTAAACGGAGATATTTGGTTAAGTAAAAAATTTGTTATTGGACTTTAAATTTCCATTAGGGTTCTTAAAAGATTCAATATCCGGTGCTACTGGTATAATGATAGCCGGCTTAGTTAAAAAGACGAAAGCGAAAAAACTTTCATGGTATCCAGGTAGATAAATCAATCCTGATATTGATAATTTAAGGGTTGTCTGCTGTCACGACGAGGAAATTATTTCCGGTACTATAGGTTCTACCTTTTCAAGCCAGAATTCCGTAATAGATACCGATCGAGTACATTATGATATGGATCTCATGGCAAAATATCTCGCTCAGAAAAATGATCCGAACGAGGCATGGTCAACAATTTTTCAACAACCGTCTAACAAAGAATGGAGTGAAGTAAAAGTCGCATTTAAAGTAAATGCCGTATATACTCGTATCATGCCACATATAGCAATTATTGATAACAATGTATATAATGAAACTGTCCAAGAAGGGGATAAATTTAGGATAAAACCGTGCTGTTATACAACGGTTTTACCCTGTTCAATGCTTGGCATGGAGACTTGTTCTTGATAACAGAAAAGATAATTCTTATCAGATCAACAGGTATATTTGAAATTTTCCCTTATTCAATAATTTTGATATTTGATGAAATTCCCGTACTTTTAGCACTACCAAGAAAATTCTGAAAATTATACGAAATTATTTTGTATATTAATAACATATCTTTCAAGTGCAATAGAATATAATAGGGAGGAAAAATGGGTAATACCTATTCTCAGAGCAGAAGAGACCTGCTGAAAACAACAGTGGCAGGAAGCACCGGTCTAATTGTTTCAGACGGTCTCATAAAAACAGTACTTGCCGGGGATACAAAAAATACCGGTCGCGGAATTGAAATCAACCCTAAAATCAATAATTTAAGGGTAGTATATATCGAGGACCCGGATATGCTTTCAGATGGAACAAGTACCAGCTTTGGTACTTTTGACGAAGCCAACACAAAGATCGATGCTGATAAAGTTAAGGAAAATATGGATAAAATGGCTTGTGCTTTGGCAAATAATTCGAATGTAGAAGAATCATGGGCAACTATCTTTCAGAAGCCTGCAAATAAAGACTGGGAGGATTTGAAAATAGCAATAAAGCCTAATTGTGCCGCAGGAGGCTCGAATGGCCAAAAATACCCTCATGCTGTAATTCCTATTATTAACACGGTATGTAACGCACTTATAAATCTTGGCGCCAAAGGCACAAATATGACGATATATGACACCAATGGTTTCAGTGTGAACCCTGCAACGTTATATCCGGCAAGTTCAATGGTCGACGGAATTAAATTTCTCGGGCCACGGTCAAGGGTGTGGCCTGTACCCATGTGGCAGGAAGTCTCCCCCGCGGCTATAACCGCAGATATTATAGTCAATATTGCTTCATGCAAAGGGCATTCCGCATTAGGCGGCACTACCCTTACTTTGAAAAATCATCTTGGCACTGTAGGCGGTCATGTAACTACCGTAAAGCCGATTATTGATATTCACAATTCTGAAGCGGTTCTGGGCAATCCGTCGGATACTGTGCCGCCCAAACAGCAACTGGCCATTGTGGACTGTTTGTGGACCGCGAAGAGCGGACCAACAGCCGCTCCTGATAAAGTGCCCTGTATGATTGTCATGGGCACCTCATGCCCGGCCGTGGATTGCTTTACCGCAATCAAGGTGCGGCTGGAAAAACTGAACTATTCCGGCACCCGCTCGACTTTCATATCGTATTGCACACAGTACGGCTATGACGCGGATACCGATATTGAACCGTTATTGGTAGATCCGTCACCCGATCCCGATGCTCTCGGAAGAGCGTGGCTTGATGCGAATAAGTGGAATCCGACAGGTACACATCCTAACACCTCCCCTTCATTAAAAAGCACTATTGTCAAATTTTCAGTCATCGGGGCTCATTTTAAACCGGTTACCCGCAATATATCACTAAAGCTGGGTGAGAATATTAAGAGCATTTCAATTGTAAATATGAAAGGAAGGATAATCCGGAATCTTTCACTTCAGTCGAGTAATAACCTTCTTCCCTGGGATGCCCGGAATGACAAGGGAAGATCGGTAAGTGCGGGCACATACATCCTGAGAATAGCAGGTACTAAAACTGAGAAAGCGGTAAAGTTCAACTTGAGTAAATAATTTAACCCGATTAATTCATAAACTTCACATTACAAAAAAAATAGCCCGCTATAGCTTCAAGGCGAATAGTTTTTATCGTTATGCCAATATACCATTGCTGTACGATTTACTATAAATACTATTTGTAAAGCTATGATGCATTTTTATACAAACCTTTTCCCTGGCGTATTCCTCGCTCCTTTAAATCACTATGCTTTTTCATGTTCCAACATCTGATTCAACGTCAGGCTGTAGAAAATACAAGATTCCTCAATAGAGCACGGATTATGCCTTTTAATGGATAATTGGTCGGAAAATGAAAACGTACCTTTGTCGCCAGTTCCTCAACCTGTGTCCCTATCTTCAATATCTTAATTTTCCCGCATCAAACTCACCAACAACTTTTTTACCGCAAACTTTCCCTAAATCCAGTTTTAATTGTATATTTTCTTCCATAGCGCTTTCTTTTGTAATTGATTTATACTTTTTCTTCTATAACTATAATATAAATCAATACCTTACAAATGTTAAGCGCTATCTTTTATGAATTTTCCGGGCTAACATGTTATAACTCAATATATTAAAAAAAAAAGATAATCTTCTTTTTTTGCATTAATTTTATAGGTATGACTCGTAGTACGACCTGCCAAAATTAAAGGGGGATTTTTATGAAAGCTGTAACCGGTGTGATATTTACTCTTATAATTATATTTTTTATAAATGTAACCATAGTGGGTCAGGAAACAAAGGACCTGCTGATCAATGACAATGAAATATCCGGATGGGTCTTTGACGCTGATTCGATACCATGCAATACTGGTGTTGCAAATGACAATCCGAGTCTATTCGACGCGATCGATGGCGGCGCTGAGGTGTATCTTGACAGAGGTTTTGTTTCCGGAGCCTATAGCGGGTATACGGACGGTACTCCTGATAATGAAATTTGTGTAGAAATTTATGACCAGGGTACCGCTGCAAACGCATACTTAGTGTACCAATATTTTGACAATGTTTCATCTGTGAATACGTACATAGACATCCCTGACTTAGGTGATAGTGCACAGATTGATACTTGTTTCCTGGTTGATTATGTCCTTGAAGTAATAAAAGACAACTATTTTCTACGCTTTGTATGCCGGAAAGATGATCCATCTAAGCAAAGTATGATCTCTTTTGCTCAACGGGTAGTTGAAAAATCTGTTCCTATTATACATAATCCTGATAACCTGAAGCTAAAAAATTCCTATACAAACATTTCAGTCTTTCCAAGTAATGGAAATTTCCTGTTTAAGATAACCTTACGTGCAAATTACTTCGAGAAGTCTAAAGTACCAGAGTTATCGATCTATAACTCGAAAGGGCTTCTCATTCAAAAACTGGGACTTCGTCCATTTGGATCTGAAAATTACATTGCTCTCTGGGATGGCAAGAATAAGAGTGGGAAAACTGTGGCAAAGGGGGTGTATACCGCAGTAATAGATAACAAAAGAATGTTTTCCAGACAAAATTTTGTTATAGGATATTAGCTTTTTTACAAATATAATTCGATTTAGTTACAAAAAGGCGCATAAAAAGCGCCTTTTTTTATTCATTTTTAGAACTACTTTTAAACTTTTTATATGTACATATTGTTTTATACCTACAACAGAGGGAATTTTTAGCAGAATTTGATAGTAATAATGTATATATTTATAAAGATGATGGATCTAGATGTGCATTTAAACGTAATCCAAATAAGAAAACATCATTTTTAACCTATAATAATTGATATTCAGAAGGGGAGGAGAAGAAATTCTATGGCAAAGCAAAATCGTAGGGATTTTTTGAAAACTTCAGCTGCAGGAGCTGCTGGAATAATGGTAGCCGGTTCAAAATTGAGTCCTGTACAGGCAAAAGAGTATGGTTGGTATAAAGGAAGGCAAATTAATCCTGATATCGATAATCTGAGGGTTGTCTGCTGCCACGACCAGGAAATAATAATTGGTACAATAGGTTCTAGCTTTTCCAGCCAGAATTCCGCAATTGATACAGATCGTGTACACTACGATATGGATCTGATGGCAAAGTTTTTAGCTCAAAAAAACACACCTCCAGAAGCATGGGCAACTATTTTTCAACAGCCTTCCGGTAAACAATGGAGCCAGGTAAAAGTTGCTATAAAAGTAAACGCAATATACAGCGGCTTAATGCATCACATTGCAATTATTGATAAAATATGCCGGGAATTAAATTCTCTTGGTGTGCCTTATTCCAACATAATAATTTACGATGGAGACTCAAGTGCAGCAGGGTCAAACAAATATACACCATATGCCGGGGGAAACGGTCTGCCGTCCGGGGTAATCGTAAGCTCAGGTGATAATTCTTTAGGCGATACAACCACAATACAATTACCCAACCCATCTAATCCATCTCAAACAGTAAATTATAGTTGTGTAAAAGATATAGCAAATGGGACTATCGACCTTCTCATAAATTGTGCTGTAAATAAAGGTCATGGCAGTACTTATGGTTCCTGTACACTATGTATGAAAAATCATATTGGAACTATTAAGTACAAATGCCCCAGTTCAGTTACTGATCTGACAAATATCAACAGTCATGACGCTATAATTGGCGGCACACCACCAAGGCAGCAGCTCTGTATAATGGATTCCATTCTTGCAGCAAAAGGAGGCCCTTCATCTTCTCCAACAAATCCTCCTCCTTATAGAATTGCCATGGGGACATTCGGCCCTGCTGTTGACTTCCTAACAGTAAAAAAGATACGGGAAGAGCTTAATAATTGGAGCCACCCTGAAAATACGGTGAATAAATTTCTTACCAATAACGATTACACAGAACAGGAAGTAAAAGATTTGGTGGATTTAACCCCTGACCAAAATAACGGCAAAGGCTGGCTGGAATTTGATCCGAATACTGTTGGAACCATTCCTAAAAAATCTACTTCACATGGAAAACAAACTCTCACATTTACAATAAAAGGTTCACATTTTAAAACAGTAACTAAAAAAGTTACTTTTAATAATCAGGTTATTAAAAATGTTTCAATTGTTGATCTAAAAGGAAAGACAATCAGGAACCTTTCTGTTCCCGCAACTGGAAGAAAAACAATTGCCTGGAACGGCCTGAATGAAACAGGAAAGCCGGTACGTTCAGGTAAATACATCCTGAATATTCGAAGCGGCAAATCAGAAAAAGCAGTATCTTTTACACTTCAGAAATAAAAATTACTATTCCAATTTTCCCACAAAAAAGGAGGCTTTACGCCTCTTTTTTTTTAAAATCAAGGCAAGCTTTTGGGAATTTCCGGCAGTATGTCCAGTGGGCTGAGCTTATTACAAAAACAGTGGTAAGAATTCTGAAACAGTAGTATATTTAACACATGAGAGGTAATTGCAAAAGTCTCATAACGCCCCCAAGACAAAGCGTGAGCTTGCGCTC
>CBDVBE010000208.1:0-11238 GCA_965372145.1 uncultured bacterium
CACATCAATATTTTGTAAACTTTCTCCATAACGATTATTTTCAATTTCTTGTCGAATGTGGCATACTTGGGTTTTCAATTTTTCTGTATTATGGATATCTGTACTTCAAAACCGTACTTTCAAAAATATCATCTAAATCTTCTCTTTCCGGGCAATGGCGAAAATTATGGATAGGCAGTTTTGCATCCGCAATGGCGCTAAGCGTCCATAGTTTAGTGGATTTCAATCTGCATATCCCGGCAAATTGTATCTGTTTCTTACTGATAATTTCTCTACCGGTTGATATTACCCGATATACAACGGCCCAGAAGACCTTTTTGTCAAGAAACAGTACGTTTTTAATACTGTTTCTTGTTTTTCAGGCTTTTACTACTATCGTATCAATTGACCTGCTGAACTATGAACGAGCGGTAAATAAAGCTCTGAGACGTTCTGGATTTATCGTTAAACATGAGATGTTAAACGATATAACAAATAACAGAACCTGTTATGCAAAGGGATATTACGAATTAGGTAAGGTACAATTTTATAAAAGCCTTTCAATTAACGATACTGATTTGCTGCTCTCATCAATAAATAACTTTTACAAGGCGATTAGAAGAGAACCACGAAATGGAAAATATTATCTGAGAATCGGAGTGGCTCGTTATGTGTCGGCAAAACTGTTGAAAGATAATATTGCGGCAGGGACGCTGTGTAATCGCGCTTTAACGGATCTTCACCAGGCGGTAAAGATCGAAAGAACCAACGGGATGTTTTGGTATTTTTATGGCTCTTATCTGATTAAAAACTGGTATGATTTCTGGGATCGAGGGGATGAACAATTCAAGGGTGGAATCGATGCATTAAGTGCTGCAGTTGCTTTCAGGCCCTCCTATCTTCCAAAATCTTTCGAAAAAATATTAGCAATTGATAATAATTATTCGACGTTACACAGTTTGCTGCAAACGGTTTCATCAGTGAAGATGTTAAAATCGGAACGTTTGCAGAGACTTATTACACTACATTCATTTTTTGCCAACCAACTTAGAAAACATATGGTTGAGATAAATTTTAAAACATGTTCGAAAAGTGAATTGCTGTTCAGTAATGAAAATATTACCATGGCGGATAGAGCAATGGAACAGAAAAAATATGAGAAAGCACTCCTGCTGTATGAGAAAGTAACCAAGGTGCCGTCTACGGCTGAAAATAAAATCAGGGCGCATGCAGGGATAGCAGCGAGTTTGAGAATGTTGCAATCAAATAGGGGAAAGATTTATAAATAAAAGAGATATCCTATCAGTATGCTTAGTGAGATATTCTTATGCGTTGCCGAGAAGCCATTAGTTCGCTTTTCTATCTCATCGATATAGGATTGTTTGAAAATATTCAGAACTCCCAGGGTGCCTCTGATATCCAGTGTAACACTTCCTGGACCAACAGGGAATGCGTAACTGATACCCGCAACAATACCGAGATCAATTTTTTTTGACCTTTTATCGATATACTCTAGTAAATAAGCTGAATAAGGAGTAATTGTTTTCACACTGTCGGTTTCAATTTTTCTATAGCCCTTAACATCCAATCGATATCCAAAAACAGGTCCGATAAACACATTTACTGTTGAATAATCGGTTGTTTTTTCTCTATTTGCAAAAAGGAATTTGAACAGAAGAGGAATTTCAATGTAATTCATTTTTCTGAAGTTTTGTTTTATCTGCGCAACCCCCAGAACAGTTGTATCGTTCATTTTCTCACGGAAGCCTTTCATTGAATAATAGACTTCCGGTTGAATCGCAAATATATCCGTCGGCTGAATGCCAAATACGATACCGCCTATTCCACCATAGTTAGGTTTTCGATATTGATAATGAGCAGCCTTTGGTTCACTCGTGGCTCCCCACCATCCGGCAAGGTTTAAACCGCCTTTGAAACCAAAGTAAAAAAACGGTGTGTCTGCAGATAACTGAACGGAAAAAAATATAGTAAGTAAACCTATAAATAGGAGGAATTTGTTTTTCATAATAAAATCCATTTTAAGGTTTTTAATCATAAAGACAATGCCTGTAATATTTAAATTAATTTGTGAGAGTAGCCGGCAGGTATTAAAATGTATTGTTTTCCGTTTACCGTTTTCCAGAAATTATATTGATTCTTTATATAGAAACCTACCGGGAGGGAGGTATGCCATGGAACCGAGCGTACAAGACCTCGCAAAAGTATTTGCGCGTATTGATACCGTTCGAACCATGAGAAAATTCTTTGATGAAATATTCACTGAAGCGGAGCGGAAAGATTTTGCCCTTCGCTGGCAGCTTATGAAGATGCTTAAAAAGGGTGTGTCCCAAAGGGAAATCGCGTCAAGACTGGGAATCAGCCTGTGTAAGATAACACGCGGTGCGAAAATATTGAGAGATAAGAATTCTGTAGCAAATAAAATTATTGACAAACGCTGAATGACTTCATTTTTATAATCATTTTTTCAGAGGAGGAATGATATGAGTGGTGTAAAAGTTTTTTTAGATGAATCTGAGATTCCACGACAGTGGTATAACCTTGCACCCGATCTGCCAACACCCCTGCAACCACCACTGAGCCCTGCTGACGGATCTGTAGTGCCACCAGAGGGGTGGGCTAAGATTTTTCCCATGAACCTGGTTGAACAGGAATACAGCACTGAGAGATGGATTGATATCCCTGATGAAGTGCTGCAATTACTCTATCGCTGGCGTCCGGCACCGCTGAAACGTGCGGTCTACCTTGAAAAAGCTCTGGGTACACCCGCGAAGATTTATTATAAGGATGAAGGGACCTCTCCTCCCGGAAGTCATAAGCCGAATACCGCGGTAACTCAGGCATGGTACAATAAACAATTCGGCACTAAAACGCTTACCACGGAGACCGGCGCGGGGCAATGGGGGAGTGCGCTCGCTTTTGCAACCGCACTGGTCGGATTAGAATGTAAAGTTTTCATGGTTCGCATAAGTTTTGACCAGAAACCGTTCCGTAAAATTATGATGCAAACCTGGGGAGCGGAATGTGTTTCAAGTCCAACGACCGAAACGCAGAGCGGCAGGTCGTTCAATGAAAAGTACCCCGACACGCCGGGAAGCCTTGGTATGGCTATCAGCGAGGCTATTGAAGCTGCTGTTATAGATGAATCCGGGCAGACAAAATATTCTATAGGAAGCTGTTTGAATCATGTATTGCTTCATCAAACTATTATCGGCCTTGAAGCGAAGAAACAACTGGAAAAAATCGGTGAAAAAACACCGGATGTGGTAATCGGCTGTGCAGGCGGCGGCAGCAATTTTGCCGGACTAGCCTTCCCTTTTGTATATGATAAGATTAACGGCGCTGAAATTGACATTATTCCGGTTGAACCAACATCCTGCCCGACCATGACACGTGGTATCTATGCCTATGATTTCGGTGATACTGCCTGTACAACCCCGCTGGCACCGATGTATACTCTTGGCCACAGCTTTGTACCGCCGCCGATTCATGCGGGCGGTCTGCGCTATCACGGTATGGCGCCGCTTGTCAGTGCCGCTATCGTGGAAGGACTGTTAACGCCACGGGCGATACCCCAGCTTGAATGTTACGGCGCTGCTGTAGAGTGGGCACGTACTGAAGGCGTTATCACCGCTCCCGAAACCAGTCATGCGATAGCAGCAGTTATTCAAGAAGCAAAGAAGGCCAAAGAAGAGGGTAAAGAGAAGGTGATACTGTTTAATTTCAGCGGTCACGGCCTTATGGACCTTTCCGGATATATGCAATACTTTGACGGTAAACTGCAGGATTATGCTCATCCGCAGGAGGAAATCGACAAAGCTGAAGCTGAACTTGCTGATTATCCTAAGCCGAATACGGATAAAACAGGTAAGTGGTAGCCATAGTATATTAGGATATATATCTTTTATTGTGTAAGGACAGGTCGAGACCTGTCCTTACATCTCTCAAATGAAGGTGTATGCTATGATCACAGATCACGACAAACGGAAAAGACGCTGCCCCAGGTTGGGTAATGATGTACCCTTTTCCTATTGCAGGAAACCGGGAGAAGATATTCCATGCTCAAAAATACTCGACTGCTGGTGGGAAATGTTTGATATACAAACATTTATGGATGAAAATTATTCTAATGATATCCTGCTGAAGATAAAGAAACCTCCTCAATTGAAAACGACCTCACTTTTAGAGATGATACAGCAGGTAGAAAAGAAACTTAAAAAGTAACGCATTCGTTTTGTTTTTAAAAATCCATTGCCACTTTATTCTATAGTGGCTATTTTTATCTTAATAACTCCACACTTAAAATACCCTAACTGAGATTGGATGATTTGTGAAATCTATTCGACATATAATGCATATCACTCTCTGTTTATTTGTTTTTTCACTACACAATACATCCTATTCTGAAACTGACACCCCAGACCTGATAAAAATTCTGGCAACCGCTGAAACCCATGCCATGCTCGATGGCTGTGACTGCCATGATTCCCCTGCCGGTGGATTGCCTAAACGCGCTATGGTACTGAAACGTCTGAGAATAGAGAACAGGCTCCTGTTACTTGATGCCGGCGGTTTTGCAGGCGGCGGAATATATGATTTTTACACTGAGGGAAGAGCCCGCGATTCTTTACGGACACTCATAACTATACAGGCAATGGCACAGATGGGCTATGATGCCGCTGCAATTGGTGACGAAGAACTGCAGTATGGTATCAAGTTGCTTAAACAGCATGCAGAAAAAGCGGGATTGCCACTCATATCTGCAAATTGCCGTTATAACTCAGGTGAGTATTGCACCGCGCCATACAGGATTGTTAAAAAGGGCTCTGTTACCTTTGGCATTACTGCGGTAACTCCCCGGGAAAGACTGTTTCCGATTGATCCATCAGTAGTAATTGATGACCCGGTTACCGCAGTGAAAAAGATATGGAAAAAGCTTAAAAAGAAGTCTGATTACCAGATAATACTTTCCCATCTTGGTGAAGGTGCGATTCAGGAACTCATTAAACAGTTCCCGGAATGTGATATTATTGTAAACGGCCATCGAAAGATGAGCGTGCAGCCGGCAATATCTCTTGATAATCAGATACTGATGCAATTCGGCTTCCAGGGAAAGTATATATCCGTCGTTGATCTGTTGGCGGTGCGTAAAATATTCCATCCGTATGTCAATGACTGGATAGTAATTAACGATACGATCCGGGATGATAATGAGATGCGAACACTGATTGACCGGTACTATACATCGCAATTGCCGCGAAAAACAGTATTTGATCTTTATATAATGAGCCAGTGCCCCTATGGTATACCTGCTTTGCGGGATCTCCACCGGTTTTCTGAACAATTTCCGACAACAGAACTTTCCGTATGGTTTATCGGCGATATCATGGAAGACGGTTTATTGAAATCACTGCATGGGGAAGAGGAGTTGTTTGATGAGAAAATCTGGCTGGCGGTTAAACATCTCTATCCAGACATGTGGTCACATTTTATCTACCTGGTCTCGGTTGAAGGCTATACTGCAAAAAGAGCGCTGATTGACCTTGAGCTTGATACGAAAAAAATACTGGATTGGGCAAAGTCCCAGGGCATAGAAGCTCTTACCAACCATTACTATCGTTCGCAAAGGCAGAATATTGAAGCTTCACCGACACTGTTTATCAATAACCGGATATATCATCCTGAAGTATCCTATCTCCGCCTGGCAAAGGAATATTGCGGTGATGTCCCTGTTAAAAGACGGCCGCCGGTATGTGATTCTTTACCGGAGTGTTTCGAGGACAGTGACTGCAGGCAAAAGGGGAAAGTCGGTACCTGTGTTACATTGGAGGATGCACAAGGCGGCACCTGCTCCTTTAAAGATGCTGTGCAGTTTGATTTTGTTATCGTCGTACCGCATTCTGTATTGGTTCATACCGAACAGAGTTCAATCGCTACTACCGAAGAGCTTTTTCCCGGAGCGAGTTTAGTAAAATATCTGCAGCATTCTGAAAAGGGGAAAAAGCTTATTCAGGAAATTAAACCGAACACATTGCCGTTGTATCTCTTTGATAAAAAAGTAGCACAAACTGCAAATTATGAGAAAATAAAGTCAGGCCTGAAAGATATCGGTGAATGGTATACCTTCAAAGATGATGTGATGAAAAAACATTTTTTCTACAAAAGGAAACCAACTAAGGACAGGATTGAATTGTTTATCGATCCACTTTTCCCGGATATAAGCAAAGTATTGAAAACAGTACTTGATCTCTATCCTGAGTGCAATGGAATATCCATACAACCGGTTATATTTGAAGAAATTATTTCGGAACAGTCTACACAGGAAGAGAAGATGCGGCATGAAGAAGCTTTGCGGTGGCTGGTACTGTCAAAACATTACAAATCCAGGGCATTCGCGGCATACCTCAAAGCCTACCGGTTTCAGCCGGGAAGTTCCTACTGGTTTTCTGTACTGAAAGAGCAGAAAATTAATGTTGATAAATTTGTGAAACAGGTGAAGAAAAACAAAGCATTGTTGAAAAATCTCTGGAAAGATATCGAAGCACTGGGTATTCGAGAGCCGGTTGAACTGCTTGTCAACAATCAGGAACTGATTCTGATAAAAAATCAGAAGTTTCTTGAAGAGATATTAAATGGAATGGTGGGGGAGTGAGAAGATACTATTCAACGGAAAAACATAGCTACTAAATGAAATATCTAACGCAGGATAAACCCGCAAGTAAGTACCTTATCAGATTCCTTTCTAAAAAACAAGAAAGCAATCTGTAAGGTACTAATAATAGCAGGTTGTATCCAGGGATTCATCCTTATGATGGAGGTTGTATGAGTATGTCTATAAAAAAGAAACTGCTAAATACGCTGTTATGGGTGTTGATTTTAGTAATCCTGTCTGCTTATGCAAAGAAAGGGCAAAACACCTATACATTGCCGGCCGAATGGGAGCAGCAGGAGTCAATCTGGTTGCAGTGGCCGCATGATAACACCTATATGGGATATTTGAGAAGTGTTCGGGAGAAATTTTAAATGTTGTTAAACACTATTCCTCCAGGTCCTTCATTCCCCCGGCAAGTTCATCCCTGACGCGAGCAAGTACCTCCTCTTCTATCTGCTTGAATCTTTCCGCAAGCACCGAGTTCAAATGCTTCTGGAGCAAAGCTTCAACCTTCTCCATTATATTGGAGGGAATTGTCGTTGGTTCTTCTTCAGCAGCAACTGTTATTTCATCGGCCTCTTCTCCTTCCCCAGGTTGTATAGCCTTAATAGCTTCGGCGAATTCGGGTTGTAATAATTGTGTTTCCGGAGGGATAAAATCCATTGCAAAGGGTCCCTCCCGGCTTGAGGGTGTTTCGGATTCCACTTCTTTCTTTTCTTCAGCACCTGAGAATTCTTCCGGCTGAGTAATCTCTGCACCTTCTTTGGCTGTGCTTTCCTCCGGTTCAAGAATGACCTCACTTTTTTCACCAGGTGGCATTGTAACTTCGATTTCACTGAAAGAGTCTTCTTCTCTTTTTTTAGAAAGAATCGCCTCTGCCGCGTTCACGTCATCATCTAGTAGCTCATTCTCTTTTTGTTCATCAAAGGGTTGACCCGGTTCAACAAATGGTTCCTCTCCTTCTATACGGCGTATTAAAGCCTTATGTTTCATCTTGACAACAACCTTAATAATGCCTAATAAAATAAAAATCGCAATACCAATAGAAACAAACAGGATTATAAGTTTAGGACTAAAGGAAAAGGCCTCCTTTTTTCCAGTCTCAGGAGGGGTGGCTTCCAAAACCGGTTTTTCCTTCTTCACATTAACCTGTATATCGGATATCCCTTTTATAGTAAGTGGTACTGCAGTTGAATCATAGGACGTCTGCCATGAGTGAGAGAAGAGAGGCTGTCTTTCTTGGAGAACTCTAAACGGCGTCCCTATCTTCTTTGCCACAGTATTTAAACTGCGTTTCAAATCGATTCTTGCGACAATAGCGCCGCCGCTACGATCTCTACCGGATTTCGTGATTCGAATCGGCTTGCACCAGAACAGTTGGTGGTCCCCTTTTCTTGTCCTGAGGCTGCTGTAATATGGCTTAAGGCTCTTAATTTTCTCGTACCACTTTTGCCGTGAAAGATTCCTGTGAGGTTTTCCAGGTTTTCCTTCACGAACGGCCTCATTGACAACAACTCCTTTTGAATTGACCCATATAAGGAATTCTATACCAGGGTAATCCTGGAGCATTTTCTCCAAAGGCTCTTTTGCCCGTCTGGCACCGTACCGGGACACCTCTTGACCAAAAGTAGAAAGAGCCGAGTCAAGATCTGAGAAATAGGTTTCAATGTCTGTAACCACCTGCCTGGAATCCGCAAAAACAATTGCAGCGGAAAACAGAGAAAATAAAATCAATCGATAAATACAATGAATCCCACTGACTATTTGTGAAAGTGAATTTTTTTTATCCATGTAATTTCTCTTCTTTTTTTATTGTTTGTGGACTAGCCCAACTCTTACTGTTAGGGTAATGACAAGAATCCTGTCCTATATTTTTAATATCATTAAGCAACTTTGATGCAGGATTAAAGACCTTTGGTAATAAATATATAATTTAGTAAAATAAAAAAACCGAATGATTTTATTAATCAGTATAAAATAAACTTGGATCACAGACGTGTACTCAGTTTTATTGAGGGTCCAAGCCACATGGCTTTCCATTATTTTTCACACTGGAATTCTATCAATGCCACCCGTCCGTTATACTCCTGTTTTGCTATGATTATCTGATTATATGTCAATGATACATTAACGCCCCTTCATTTAAAACATTCAATTGCACTATGCTCGATTTACTCGATCGGGATTTGAATCTCGGTAACGTATCCCTTTGCATCGGCTGTGTTGTGTGGACAGCGTAGATGCACTACCCGCATATTACCACAAACCTTCAGACCTTGCTGATCAATCCAATCCATAAGCTTCTTACAGTACTCGCCTGTTTGAGTAAGGGAGCCTCGATACAGGATTGACGCCACTTTTGTCCGGGGAAGAGTCCTTACAAACAGGGGTGGGTCCGGTTGAATCTCACCAATAACCGGCAGCATCAGCTCATAGTCGATCTCGCCACTATCTTTAACTGTTGAAAAGTGTTCCTCAATACCCCAACCGTCTGTACGAATGTTTTGTTTTTCTCTTACCTGCTCTGCAAACACCGGCCAATTTTTACCAATTTTATCAGGGGCATTTTTGAGACGAATGGCAACCATAGAACGCTCATGTTCTTCGTAAATAACTATATCGCACATTTTTTCCTCTCTTTCTATCTTTTGATGGATTTTACTTCGATGTTTCTCATCGTCTTTCCTAAAGTCATCACATACAATAAATGAAATTAATAAACATAATAAAAGCAAAATACAATATCTCATGATTTCCTCTTTCTACTGCAATTTAGTTGAAAACCTGCTGTAATTTCTCATATTTAACCAATGTTATTATATACTTTTTGTCAAATTTAATATAAATCAAAAATTACCACATTAAAACACTTGTTTAAAAAAGACAAAAAAATGTATGATGACGATACCAGGGCAGGTTTTGCGGGTACCTTTTTATATGGATAAAGAAGATAATAAATTTAAACATCGGTTGAAGGATTTCGCATGGTACTGGTTATTTCCGGCAAAAAATCTGGTTCGTATACCGGCGGAAAATGTTTTTCGGCGGTATCATACATTCCCGACCCTTTTCCAGAAAGCTATCAGGGATGCAGTAAACCGGGCCGGTATAAACAAACGGGTAACACCACACACCCTGCGCCACAGCTTTGCGACCCATCTTTTGATTGAAGTTAAACACCATTCCATTATACCCACCTCTTTAACCGCAGCCTTTTATACCAGTAACGAGCAATCCTGTACACAAGCCGTGAAATGCCCCGCTTTAACCACGAGTTGTCGTCATGGTATTCAAGGTACAGATCACAGGTTGAACAGGGGATATCTTCACGGGAGGGTTTATTACCCAGAAGCATTTCCCGGGCATAGAGAATCATTTCGCTGTTCAGAGTGGGGAGCAGACCGTCAGTGAAGGCGTTACCGGTATATTCCTGCCGGTAATTTGCGCAACAGCCGAAGACTTTACCATCCCAGTTAACCTGCGGCTCTTCCCACATCTGGTGGCAAATAGCAGTTGCATAGTTTTTTCCGGTTTTCTTCTTATATTCAGAACGGTCGGTTGCTGTCAGGCCGGTCTCCTTTTTAATAAAATCCGGGTTTTTAACAGGAGAAAAATCAGGGTCCCAGGATAATTTCGGATGGAATGTCATGTTTAACCCGGCTGCCATTTTCTTTGCTGTGGGAAGTTCATGTTCATTATGGCCAAAAATGACAAACTGCCACATGAGGTGGGGAAAAGCAGTTTTGTGTTTTTTCTTGTAGTTATTGATCTTTTTGATGTTTTCGATCACTGCATTAAAATGCCCCTTTACTCTGTACTGCTTGTAGGTTTCCTGAGATGCACCGTCAATCGATACAGAGATACGGTGAAACCTAAATTTTGCCAGGGCCTCGAGTACCTCTTCAGTAACATTATTCAGATTCACCCCATTATCAGCAGTCAAGCGGATATGTTTTTCATGAGCATAGGTAATGATGTCCAGCAGTTCCGGATTGAGAAAAATTTCACCAAAATTCGACAGGTCAATATCTTTTATAAAGGGATTATCATCAACCAGTTTTTTAAAGTTTTTAAATATGAGATAGCCGAATCCGATCCCTTCCTCAATTTCACGCGATGCAGTGGTACAGCACGGGCAGTGCAACTGGCATAAGGATGAAGCTTCTAAACGTATTTTATTTGGCTTTATTAACTGTGACATAAATAGGTTTAAAAAGGGTAAAAATAAATTGTCATTCCCGCGTATGCGGGAATCCAGAATTTTGTTTTTCTATTTACATCCTCAACACAACCTTCAACGTCTCCGCCTGCGAAGAATACTCGAATGCTTCAAGCACATCCTCGAGAGCAAATTCTCTACTGATCATTCTCTCAAGTGCGATATCATTGTTACTGAGAAATTCAATCGCGTTTGAAAACAGGCCACACCGCGATCCGATAATGGTAATCTCATCAACTACAAGTGATGACGGGTTGAATTGAAAACCGTGGGCATAGGTACTTTTAATCACCAGTGTACCGCGGGGTTTTACATTGTGAATCGCCCGCTCAAATGCTAAAGAATTTCCCGTTGCTTCTATTACTATATC
>CBDVBE010000209.1:0-11158 GCA_965372145.1 uncultured bacterium
AAATAGCGCTGTTGATACGGGGTGTTGTGGCTGGTGTAAAACGTGTGCAGCGAGGAAACGTCGAATACTTCATTTTTCATCGTTTCACGTACGCTTCCGGCTGCTTGTGATGATAGTGCAATCAGGCAAAGTATAAGAGACACCATTATCCGCACAGCCGTGTAATGTAAAATTATGCTTCTCTTTTTCATAAACAAGCCTTTCTTTAATGATGATTTGATACATCAGGTAACAGGGTATATAAGAAATACAGCATGTGAAACAAATTTTAAAAAGTGTTTTATTTATTTGTCAGCTATCACCTCCTTTACAGAAATTGTTTTAGTATTCATTGTCTGCCTTTCCGTGAAACGGGAATTGTCAGAGGAGGAGGGAAACGGGTGAAAAGAGGCGCGCGCGCAGAGCCAAGAGACGCTGACAAAAAATAATTGTAACTTGTTGAATAGTATCGAGTTACAGCAAAATGGGGGAGGGGCGAAACAGGAATGTGTTTCTGCGCCTGAGCGGAAATAGAGGTTGTAGCGTTAATCGTGTGCATCCATTACTGCCCTTTTTATGAATATTGACAGTCGCGAATCATGAAGATAGGCATATGATGTATTCAAAAGTATAATTTAATTTTTTGGGTGGATGCAAATCTTTTTTATGAAAAATCAAGTATGCGCAAAGGGGGACTCATAATCGAATATAACCATTCCCCGGAAGAGCGGGTAAAGCAAAATTATTGAATCTTTTTATTATAGACTATAGTGATTGAAATCACATACAAATCACAGCTAAAAATGTATAATAATATATAATAAGGTATAATTCCTTAATGGATAGACAAAAGCCTTAAGAACCATTTTCAGTATTCTCAAGGCTGATTTAATGGCACGGCTGCAGGGACTCGAACCCCGAACCTCCTGATCCGTAATCAGGTGCTCTATCCAATTGAGCTACAACCGCAACAGTGATTTTATATTTTTATAAGACGGTATAAAATATATGCAATCAATTCACCATGTCAATCTGAAACCGGGCCAATTGGGACAAATTCATTAACCGTTGTTGACCAGTAGGCTTTGAATGCTTTTAATGAACACTATCTGGTCCTATATAGAAATGTTAAGCCGGTCGGTTTGTGAAACCAGCTTTTACACATTCTTATGCCTTTGGTACAAATGTTTATCAAGGGAGGTAATTGCAAAAGTCGAAAGCACAGAGGACACAATAGTTTCAGCCGACAGGCTGGTATTCCTTATGCTTCAGAACGAAGTGACAATTATAACAGTAAAAAATCCATATAAGTCCCTCCTTCGGGGGAGACAGAGCGCAAGTAGGGGCACAAAATTTTGTGCCCCTACTGCTGCCTGGGGGCGTTATAAGACTTTTGCAATTACCTCAAGGGGCTTTCATTTTCGGTTATAGGGATAAAACGGTATTCAACAAACATTATATGGTAATTCAATCACTGCAAAAAAACTATATCTGGTATTTTTTACACGATTTTTACACATTTTGAACATCACAAGCTTCTAAACAACCTTCTTTACATTGACAAAAATCACCTTTTTGTGATATAATTAAAACTAGGCGACTAAACAGGTTGTTGACCGGTTTTATGGATAGTTTATCTCATTAGAAAACAAGATGTTACATACAATATAGAGTGGTCTGTTTAAAACTTGCTACAGTATATAGTATAATTATACTCAAAATGTTAACTTTAATCAATTATAACTTTTTTATAAGGAGGCGGGTACTATGCCTACATATTTCACCAGCGGCCAGGTCGCACGTAAACTACACGTTTCAATCTCAACGTTAAAACGTTGGATAGCTCATCCGGAACTGAAGCTGACTGAGTACAGAAACTACAATGGTTGGCGTCTTTTCCACGATACTGATGTTGATGCTTTAAAAAAATATAAGCGCTCGGTAAAGAAGAACGGGAAACGTTTTAAAGAGACAACGCTTATTCCAATTGACGTATCACGTAGAGATAAATAATGGTTAACTGTATTAAAAAGGACCCAATTAACCCGTTGAAAAACCAGTATGAAAATTAACATTATACTCTTTATTTCTGTGACTGTTGCCTTGGTTCACTGTGGATTCGCACAAACAGTAAAACGCGGGCGTAATGAAGGCACTATGCATATACCAGCCTCAAATGTAATGGGGAATGGCAATATAACAGCCAATGTAGCCATTGGTGGATTTCTTTCCCCTGAAAAGTTTGAAGCAAATGCCCTTGTTGGTGCGAGCATTGGACTCGCACAAATACTGCAGTTTACCGCACAAACCTCTTTTATCAATTTCAATCGATTTGGACCTACGGAGGCACATTTACAGGCAACCCTTCCTGGAAACGATAAGCTGCGATTCTTCGGCCTCGCATTAAGCGGCGATCTATTTCTTTCTACATCGCTGGATACTATCACCGAAGGTGCAGATGAAACGAAACCGGAATACAATCCATACCTGTTATTCTCAGGAATAGTTGATTTCGACTGGTTAACCCGGCCTAAACAACTGCCGCTTAAAACTTATATCACCTTTAATCTGGCAGATAATGCACAACTGCTTTTCAAATACAAACAGATCTCACTAAAAACCGGTATTGAATGGAAATTTTATCAGCATAGCCTTTTTGTTGATGCAGGTCTTGCTCTATACAAGGATAAACATGGCAATCCCCTGGTAAAACAGCGATATGACCAGAAATATGCCTGGATAAGTCCTGGAGGGCGGTATCGAATCAGAAACAGATTCAGTTTTCTCGCTAATTTTCAAATTACCGTATATCGTAACTTCGAAGAAAACGGAACTTTTATGCCTGACATATTCTCGGTGAAACTCAAATTCGAAGCACCGTTATTTTATCGTGAAACCGATACTGAGGCGATCAGGACCCTGGTATTTATGGAAAAGAAAAAAGAGGTAAAACAGGAAGAAGAATTCTCAAAAAATATTGAAGGCGAAGAGAGCGTACTGAATAAATTTGAAAAAACTATGTCTGATCTTGCGAAAGAGGATGAGACATTTGATTATACAAAAGAAAAAGATGACCTTATCAAACGACGTGAAGAAGTAGAGTCACTTATGAAAAAAATCGAACAACTTCTCAGGGAAGATAAAGAGTGATTATGAAAAAGAGTACCGTAGTAATCATCATGTTCCTGGTAATAGCAACCGTGTATTCCCAGACTGACTACACGCGGTCCCGGGGAGAAGGATTCTATAAATGTGAGAGTGCCAATACAATCGGTGTTGGCAACGTATGGGCTGAATTCTACGCTCTCGGATTTCTCTGGGACGCTGATCCGGAAAAGGACAATATGCCTGAACCATTTGCATTTCCCGAAGTCAAAGTCAACGTGGGTATTCGAAATTACGTATCCGCTTATCTGGAATCCCGCGTCTTATCCTATAACTGGCACTATGGCTGGCTCTCTCTTGGAAGTAAATTCACCTTTCTTAAGAATAAGGATCTCCGCTTCCAGAATGTCGGCTTGAAAATTGAATATAAACACCGTTTCAATTCTTATTTAGGCACTTCGATTGCGGGTTACCGAAACTCCGCAGGGACCGGTTTTACACCGGAGGGATTTGTTATCCAGGGCGGAAATCTATCGATTCTGGCACTGTACGATCTTGACTTTATCGCTAAATTCAGCTGGCTTCCGCTTAAAGTGAGTACCAATATCGGCGTAAGTATCCCTTTTGATAAAGAATTCACTGACTATTCACAGTACCTGATAAATTTCGGTATAGCGTACGTTGGGTTGGGAGCGGATGTCTTTATAGAATACAGTTTGGAAGCCTTTAGGAATACCTCTACCGACCCGAAAAAATTTTCATTTAAGTGGCCTGGATATCCACCTCAAGGAAAAACGTGGGAAGTAGCTTTCTCGGAGAATCCAATGTATCTCACCCTGGGCGGGAGAGTAAGGTATCCAAACGGTCTTGTGCTCTATGGCGCAGTACCGCTTCTTATCAGTCAGAATAAAGGTTCAACAACTGCTCATGTGGGAAAGGATGTAATAGCAAACTTATTTCCTGATGAAGGTAAACGAGGTATTGATAACGGCTTTGATCCCTGGTATGCAAAGTGGAAACTTATTGTAGCGATTTCGTATCCCATACGGTTTAAACAGACCGGCGCTGAGATGCGAAGAAGTTTCCTGCTGTTGAAAAATAGAAAAGGAAAGAAAAAAATTGATATTGATAAACGGCTTAATCTTGAACAGACCACTTCTGAACAGGAAAAAGCCGATGAAAAAGTTGATAGGAAAAAACGTCTTGATAACATTAAAAAACGACGGGAAGAGATAGAAAAATCAGAATAACTTTTTATAGCTGATACATTGACATGGTCATGAAAAACATAAAATACACCTTACTGCATGTATGCTGTTTTATCTGGATGGCATCCATGCTCTATCCGGTATCCTCTCTTGCAAAGAAAAAAGAGAAGGATATCTGGCAAACTCATGAGACACTCACGAACCGTCTCAGCACTGAGTGGTATAGAATAGGGGTATTACGGAATGACCTTGAAAACATCCGCGACATACTGAATGATCTGAGGGATTTTGAACTCTTTCCCGAAAAGGTTACAAAGCTTAACGAGGATAAAATAGTCTCATTTGACAGATCCATAGAAAAAACGGAGAAGAAACTGCAGGGACTGATTGACGAACTGAACAGGATACGACTGCCGCTCTCTGATGCCATTGCCATCCTGCGAGAAATGGTTATTAGCAAGCCTGTTGAAGATATGTTTGAAGTTATCGAACAGGGTGACCTGGAACGGCTTGCACAGCTTCTTGCGCTGAAACATGAAATGGATATCCTCTGGCAGGAAACCGATCAAATCATGAATCGTATAAATACAGATATGGGATTCGAGCCATTCGCTGAAGACACGACCTTCACAATAGAAAAGGAATTCTTCGATATTATCAAGGCAAATCTTGGTCAGCAGGCGGATGATTACTATCACACATTGAACACCATGAGAAATGCCCTTATTAAACGCGCTGGGGATTTTGAGATTAAACGCATGTTTAAAGTTGAATTGCATCAGCTCAAACAATCCATTGTTCCGGATAAAGAACTGATTATAAAGAGAAAAATACTCCTCATGAAAGAGCGTTATGCCAACAAAGTCAAACTTCATGAGTTAAATCTTCTTCTCTCCGGCATCTATTTCAGGCTTGGAGAATATCGATCGGCTTTTGAAACAATCGATCTGCTGCCGGATGACCCTGCATTTACATCAGAAAAAGTTCTCTATACGGTACAAAGCTGGTATGCACTGGAAGAATTCGAAAAAATATGGGAATGGGGTAAAACATTTGATTTTACACTTCTTATCGGCACCAATAAGAATCTTGTCCTCTGGCTGCTTATGGAAAGCGCTCTTGCGCTCAACATATCAGCGGATCTCTCTCAATTTGCACAGTTAATGAATAACGGGTTTTCATATCATCTTCATGTCATGCATGCGCTTGCCCGGTCATATATACTCACTGATGAACCGCAGATAGCACTTTCAATCTTTAAAAAAGCGTTGGAAAATGAACCGGTGCTCGAGGTCGATAAAGAGGCATACAATCGTATACTTCTCGCTTATGCCCAGACACTCTTTGAAAATGAAAATTACCGTACCGCACTGGATCAATTCTTTACCCTTCTTAATAACGGCACCTACTTTGAAGAAGCGTTATTTGGTATAGCCTGGTGTTATTTAAACTTGAATATGTACCAGAACGCGGAAACCACTCTCAGAAAACTTATTAATCAGTCTCCACAATCTTCCCGCGCAGCAGAAGCCATAAGTGTTATGACAAAACGCTTCGTCAATAAAGCGCAATATGAATGGCGGAAAACCACCTATCTTGACAGAGAAGAGAAACGTCTGGAGCGAGCAATTGCACAGATATCCGACAAGCTCAGCACTCTTAAAGATAGAGAGAAGATAAAGAAGTATAAAACCGCTTCAAATGAAATTGCCGACCTTCTCAAGCAGCTTAAGGAAGAAAAACGTGAGGACTATACCGGAATACGCGCCTACTATGATCATGCGATGACTATCTGTAATTTAATTGCAAAACATTATGAAACAGGTTCTTTTCAGGAAATCACTTTTTCTGAACGACGGGAAAAGATTCTCCACCAGCTTGATTCACTCATCGCAGCAGGTAAGAACAAAGCGAAGGATCATGTACGGTTAGAATCGGTCTCCACCTTAGAACACCGGAAAATAAAAATGGTCAAGAGGCTTGTTGACAAAAGCTTTGTCCTCTCCGCTGATATCAAACTTTCACTCTATAAGTGGGAAATGGAGTACATAAACCGGCAAAAAATATCTCTCAGTAATGAAGAGAGACAGATTAACAGTGCACGTGCAGAAGAAAAAGATTCTTCAAAATTAATTCTGTTAGTAGAACAGAAAAAAGATATCACCGCACAGATAGACACACTCATTCAGAAGGAAAACCGACTTACTGCTCAATCCTATAAAACGCTTACCGGAATACTTGCGCAGTTGGTAGAGACCCCCTTAGATACTGCGGATGAAATTTATCTGCGGTACCACCTGGGAGAACTGTATTATCAGGAAGAAAACAGGAAATTTTCTCATCTGTATGACCTTTTTGAACAGGAAATAATGCAGTATGATAGTTTGATGGCACTCTTCCATGAGGGAAAACATCTTGAAATGCCTCTTGAACCTGAAGCGCCGGCCCTAAACCATAACAACAGCATGAAACAATTTCAGACAGTCCTTGCCAAATATCCTGATAATACCTTTATTGCCGCACCCATATACAGTCTTGCTTGGTGTTATAATGATCTTGGTATGTTTGACAGCGCGGTCGCACATATGGCTCTGGTTGCTAATGATTATAAAAACAGTCCTTATGCCGCCCAGGCATGGATGTATCTTGGCGAATACCTTTTCGAGAATGCGAAGCTTGACAGTGCAATAGTCGCGTACCGTTCTGTTATGAAACATCCGGAAAGTGAATGGTTCGATGATGCACTCTATAAACTGGCATGGACCCAGTACCGTCTGTCCAATCCGGAAAAAGCTATAAGCTCATTTCTTGCTTTGGTTGATCTTGGCAAGGAGGAGAAAGCCGGAAAGGCACTGCTGGAAACCGAGTCCCTTGACTATATCGCAATAAGTTTCAGTGAAACTGACCTCACCGGTGATAAAGGATTGAAACGTGCTGTTGCATTCTGTAAAAAGTTGGGTGATCCTGAGAAAGGCACTCAGATTCTCCACAGACTTGCCGGTGTCTATGAAGAACAGGGCAGATATGAAACAGCCAAAAAATCGTATCAAAAATTATTAAACATGTATCCGCGATATCAAAAAAATCCTGAAGTTGAAAGCAATCTGATTGCAGTTACCACTCGGGATCAATCACTGGAAGAGGCGAATATATACAAAATCAACTTCTTTAAGAAATACCACCGGGAAAGTGCCTGGGCAAAAAAACAAGAAGATTCTGCAACAATCGCTCAGGCTGACAGCATTGCTGCAGGCCAGCTCTATGACGCTTCCATTACCTACCACCAACTGGCACTGCAGAATAATGATAGTACGGCTTACAATCAGGCGACGAAAACATATCGGGACTATATCCATTACTATCCGACATCACCACAGTCAAATGAATGCCACTATAACCTTGCTGAAATTCTTTTTTCTATTGGAAAATATTATGAGGCGGCAGAGGAGTATATGGCTGTATCCAAGAGATATCCGGACAGTAAGTATAAAGAAACGGCAGCATGGAATGCCATTGTTGCTTCGCAGAATTTATTAAAACAGGAAGGGAAAAAGGAATAAATGGGCCGGGCAATCCTGTTAATCTTTCTACTCTATACCTGCGTAACCTTCTTGGGGTGTGCTGCGTCTGCACGAAAGGGAACTGCCGCATCAGGGAAAGAAACGGGTATAGATTCCACAGTAGCTGCTCAGGATACTCTCACGCCCAAACAAAAGACAGAAGCATTTGACAGCAGATCGAAGGAGTTTTCTGATACATCACTTTCACCTGCTGCTGAAATAATGGTCAGGGCATGCAACAATTATATCGAGGTGGACCCGCAAAACCCCAAGGTTCCTGAAGTAATGAATCTAAAAGCCTCTGTTTTTTATAACAACAAACTCTATACACAAAGCCGTAAAGTATATAATGATATTTTTGAAAAGTATCCCAAAACACCTGAAGCGGTTGAGGCTGTAAGAATGGTCGCACAGTCCTATTATGCAGAGGGTGCATTTGATATGGCCCAATCGTGGTATCGAAAACTTAAAAATGTTGCGGTCGGTGAAGGGAATAAGAAAGAAGCAGTCGCGCGTATTGCAGAATCCATTTTCATGATGGCCGAGATGCATGAAAAAGAACAGCGTTACACTGACGCGGCAACCCAGTACGAACGCGTTGCACTTGAATTCCCCGATGCCGTTATAGCGGATGTGGCGCTTTTTAATGCAGGCCTTGCCTATGAAAAACAGACTGAGTGGGCACGGGCTATCCTGATGTTTCAACGGTTGAAACAACGTTACCGGAATTCTAAATTAGTACCGAAATCAATATTCCGCACGGCAAAAAGCTATGAAAAACTCAATCAATGGGATGACGCTGCACAGACCTATCTGAGGCTTGTCGCAAACCATCCGCGGTCGGGGTTGACACCTGCAAGTCTCTATAATGCCGGTTTTTGTTTTGAAAATGCTGAGAAATTAGTCGAAGCTGCTGCGACATTTGAAAAACATGCCATGTCTTTCCCGAATTCAAAAGATGCACCGGACATTCTTTTTAAAGCAGGTGAAGTGTATGGAAAACTGAAAGACTGGCAGGGAGTTACCCGTGTTAATAAAGAATTCTCACGACGGTACGGTCATGATAAGAATCGAATTGTTCAGGCACAATGTATGGTCGGTGTGGCCCTGTATATGCAGGATAACCTGACAGAAGCATTACACCAGCTTAAAAAAGCTGTTGAAACATATGAGGCATTGAACAGTCCCAGTACCGTAAACAAATTCTATGCTGCAAAGGCTCAATATACAATTGGTGAGATTTATCATGGATCCCAGAATAAGGTCATCTTAACCCAGCCAAAGAATGTTTATAGGAGAAAACTTAAGGAAAAGTTACTCTTCCTTGACAAAACAGTGGACGCCTATTCTCATGTAATAAAATATGGCATCTCGGATTGGACAACCCGTGCCATCTATCAGGTTGGACAAACTTACGAAGACTTCGCCTACGGGATATTCAAACAGGAACGCCCGAAAAACCTCAACCTGGAAAAAAGCCTTGCCCTTGAAATGGGTATAGCCAAAGCCGTTGAAGAATACTTTATTGACAATGCTCTCAGCTTTTATGAGCAGAATATAAAACTTGGCATAAAGGAAAAAATTGAAAATAAACACATTCTCAATTCAAAGAAAAAATTAACCTATTTACCGTGTGCAGCAGGACAGAACTATCTTGCCCTTGTCACCATTGCCCAAAAGCTTGAGGCAAAAAAGAATCTTGAAGGCTTTGCCCTTATCGCACATAAACTTCAGATCCTTCAAAAAATGGCGCCATTTCAGGAACGGGCAATCGGTCTTTTCCTTAAGAGCCTGGAAATGGGAGCCATGTACCAGGAATTTGATGAGTTCTATAAAAAGGCAAGCTCACTTATAACAAAAACATCGTTTACCGTTGCTGAAACATATGCTGAAGTCGCTGATATAGCGCGCAGCGCACCTATTCCAAAGGATTTTGATGACTATGAAAAGTTCGTCTATAAAACCAAATTACTCAAGCAGATTGAAGGATATGAAGAGAATGCACTGAAAAATTATCTTAAAACAGTAAAAATTGCACAGGCATATGAAATAAATGATACCTATGTTGAAAAAACAAGAAATGCGCTTCCAAAACTGCTTTTTAATCGGGGACGCTGCTATGACCTTCTCTGTATCTCGGCATTTGAAACTCCCCCTTACCCCGCTGATATTAACGAAGCAGAAAAAGAGGAATACCGGGCACAGTTTGAAGAAATTGCACTTACTTACCAGGAACGGGCTTTTGAGATCTATCAGACAGTCCTTGATTATGCTGAGCAGAAGTATGCAACGGATGATTATGTTAATCATGCTTATGTTCGCCTTTTTCAGAACTATCCTGACGATTTTGGTTATAAACAGGAACGCATTGAAACAAAAGCCATCGCTTCCGGTGCAAAATGGAAATGTTCAGCCGACTCATTTGACAATTGGTACTCTCTTGAGTACAACGACCAACAGTGGCATAAGGTAAGCAAGGAAGCGATACCAGCCGCTATCACCCTTACCGGATTTCCGGATAAACCGCCACCTGGTATGTGGTATGAAAATGCAGATCAATCACTACCGTCACCGAGAGCATTTTTCAGGCGAACATTCTATATCAAGGAACCGCCGCATGATGCAAAACTATATCTTACAGCTCTTGACAAGTACATAGTATATGTGAATGGAGAGCAACTGCAAAACGATTCTGTCACAGTAACACAATGGAGGAGCGCTCATTCATGGGACCTGAAGGGTAAAATGCGGCAGGGTAAAAATGTATTGGCCGTTGATGTAACTAATACAAATGGAACAAACTTTGGACTGTTTCCGTATCTGGCTCTTACTGTAACAACCTATGCGTATCTGCCAAAATTTCCAAACACGGAGGAGCCTGTTGATAATAAAATTGTTTCTGAAGACATGTGGGTTTTTCCAAGGATAAAAAATTTCAGTCATGACAAATAATATGGTATACAGAAGGGAATAATACCTATGCGACAAGTTCGATATTGTATCATACTGCTGGTGATTGCAGTCATTTCTGCTTTTGCTGAAGATTCTACCAATACCCGGAATGATTCTGATAAGAAAGACTACCGAATCGAAAAACCGGGGACCATAACATTTACCGTCGGGATAAAAATTAAAGGAAAAGTAGCAAAACCACAGGTAGTGATTTTTCTCCCAAAAGAAAAATCCCAGTATCGTAAATTAGACTTTTCTTACTCTTTTAAAAACGATCTTGCGAAACCATTGCCATTAATACCTATTATTGAGTGAATTTCTCGTATATGGCATAAAAATTATTTTCTTGTGACT
>CBDVBE010000210.1:0-11099 GCA_965372145.1 uncultured bacterium
TTCAACAATACACTCCACCCGTATATCATCCATCCACTGCGCGTCAAAATGGCTTCGTATAAGTGCGAACAATTCCTTTTCAATATCCACACAGTCAAGCCGCTGCAGCGGGTAATAGAGAAACCGTGAGGCGGTCTGCCCGACACCGGCACCGACAACCAGGACCTGTTCCGGATTTTGATGAAGAATCATTGGCACGTGAGCCGCCATGATCTGATGGCTGACTTTCTCCTCACCCTGCCACATACGGTCTATTTCCAACACGGGGATGTCGTACCGGTTTTTTACAACGGCGAGATGCCCGCCAACCCCTTCCCTGAAATCAATTAACCGTTCCTTTTCTGCAAGGTAATCGGCCGGAAGCCGCGTTTTCAGTAAGTGCGGTAGTACCAGCCAAATGGTGCATATACCGGCAATCACTCCGATTCGTACAGCAGGTTTAACCGTATGCTCCAGCATACCTATTGCCAGACAGCCGATACCAATACTGATACCCGTTGTAATAAACACACCCTTCTGCATACCGAGTAACGGCACGATTATAAAACCAATACCCAAAGAACCGAGAACGCCGCCGATTGTATTTACCGCTGACATCTTGCCGACACCGATCCCTGCAAGCTCCGGTCGCCCTATGAAAATACGGATCGCTAATGGAAAAGACATCCCTGATAGAACAGAGGGTAGTAAAAAAATAAGTGAAACAATCAAGATCAGAGTTGATATATGCTGGGTATCACGTACCGCATTCCATATATGAGCCGGCAGTAACAGTATTACCAGGACGCACAATCCGATACCCATATGAAGCATGCCGAAGAAAAAGGCACGATGATGTATCAATTTCGATACCAGGGAAACCAGCAAAGCGCCGATAACGATGCCGATGAGTATTGTTGCCAGGGTTATCGTATAGGTATAGACTGTATTATGGACGATTAACGATAAAAACCTGATCCATATAATTTCATTACTCAACGCCACAAAGCCGGAAAGGAAAAATAACACTGCAATATATGTACCGGTACGCGATCCGAATAACGGCAAGCCATCCGTTGTCTCTGTATCAGTCGTGCGAACACTTTCCTGTTCAGACATTTCCTCTTTTGTATACTGTACTTTTGAGAATTTAAGTATATACATTACGATTCCAATAGCAATATTTATCATACCGCATATCAGTATCGTTGCATTCACCCCCACTCGAGGGATCAGGTACAATCCGCACACAATGGTTCCTGCAGCTGCACCCATTGTGTTTATCGCGTACAATATTCCAACAGACAAAGATATCTTCTCCCGGTAACGAACATACTGCCGGCAAAAAAGCGGGAACGTGCCCCCTATCAGTATTGCCGGTGGAAGAAGCAGAATCGAGAGCATGAAAAGCCTTGTTAATGAAAGCAGAAAAAAGCGATGAAAAAGAAAAGGGTACGCTAACCCAAAAATCCTCTCACCCATCCGGAACAGTACCGGATTGAATAAAACGATTATGCCGAGTATCATTTCAAGTACGGCATAAATCTTCAGGGGTGTAACAGTCTTTTGGGTGTACCTGCCGAAGGTATAGCTGCCAAGCGCCAAACCGAGGAAAAAAATGGCAACAACGGTACTCACCGCCAGTGTGGTTGCCCCAAAAACCAGAGACGCCTTGCGAATCCAGCAGATCTCATACACCAGGCTGGTAAAGCCGGATATAAAAAAACAGGTTACTGCGAGGTAATCCAGATAGGTAATGCCTGAACGTATTCGTTGTTTATCTTTTTTCATGTTAAATAATTCATAAATTGAGCGATTGTTAGTATGGAATTGAATTTTTATAACCTCACCCCCCTGCAGAGCGCAAGCTCAAGCTTTGCAGGGGGGTGAGGTTATAATATCAAAAGTCAACAAGAATCGCTCACAATTTAGGTAATTATTAAATAGATTTGAATATTGCATTTTTAATATAGTTAAATTTACAGTAACTATTCAGATACTAAGTGTATGTATTCATAAATATGCTAACGTTTTTAATCGTCCCTCCTCCTCGTCATCCTCCTCGGCTCTTTTCTTTTCGGGGACGACGGACGAGGAGGATAATACGTCATAGTATTTTTTAACAAGACCACTAAGTTTATGCAATACTAATGAAGTAAAGATACTCAATGAATACACGAATCAGAAAATACAGCACACTGTGAGGAATCGACTAAAGAAGATGTAGCGTAGAGGTGTAAAAAGATGTAATTGAAATAACTTACTCTTTCTGAGCGAATTTCTTTGCAAGGTCATTATCGATAACATAGATGCACATATCCCGTGCACCCTGCTCGGAGTAGTAAAACCGGTCACAGAGATTTTTAATCAAATATTGCACATCATTTTTAATTTTTTTATCATAGGTATGAAAATCCTTTTCACCATAATCCTTGATAGCACGGCGAAAATTCTCATTTTCCAGAAAGGGATCCAATGCTTTTTCTTTGATATTAAACATATACCGTTCAAATAATGAGGTGTAAATTTTCGCTTTTTTTATCTTCTTCCGATCGCCTGCCAATACGGTTGTCGTATACTCTCTCTGGGTATCCTCTCTGAATTTCAGACGACTGGTCTTAGTGATTTTTGGGGTCAGCATCCGTGCTTCTATCCCTTCGAGAAATTCATTGGTAATATGTAACGTATCTTCGGTATAGGGACATTTTTCCGAAGAGCCTATTTCAAAATTGACGGCGAAAAGATAATTGAGAATATCATGCCCAATCTGCTGCTGGTTATAGTAATATAAAGAGTCCTTCACTTCCTGAAGGACTGTAAAATCATAGAGACGTACCAATGAGTCAAGAAATTCTTTTGAAATTATTTTGTCAAGGTTATCATGTTGACTGGTAAAATATTTAACCAGATCTGACATGGTTATCAGTTTATCTTTTTTGTTATACCGTGAATAAAAGGTATTAAAGTAGCGTATGGAATCCCGTCCGGATATACCATGGTCACCTTCGGTCTCTGATTCCGCGATAATTTTACGCCGCATCTTTGACGAGAACCGCTTGCGGTCTTCTTCGGTAAGCCAGTCCGGTATATTGCCGGTGTAGAATTCCATTTTAAGAAGATTCAGGTTTTTATCGCAATAGAGTTTATATTTCTCCGGATCTTTCACCAGATCAAGAAGCGATTTTGACTGTGATTTCAATCGTGTTGATATAATAACACGGGCAAAGTTATGCAGTACACGCGGGAGAAAACTTTTATCAATCTGTCTGCCGAACGTATTCCGGTAAATTTCCACTTCAGTATTGAGGTCCATAACATAGGGTATATTGATATACACGATACGGTCAGTAAATGATTTAAAGTTCTGTATATTTTTCTGATCCTCAGGATTCATAACCGCCATAAGCAGCGAATATACATTTTCCTCGATATCATCGACTTTATGAACCCCTTCACTAATAATATTGTGAAGTTCAATTAAACGGTCGGTATTATGTGCTTTAATATCCATAAGCCCATAGATACCGTTATTCGTCTTGGCATACTGAGAATATTTGTACTTGACCTTATTACTTTCGTTGAGAATGAAATTCAACCGTCGTTGGATAAATTCATCTTTCTGTACCTTTTGTGAAACGGGTAAATCGCCCGGATTATAGACGCTTATACCTTCTCCCAACTGCCGGTTAAACACGTAGGGACGTACATATACATTTTCAAATACCTTTTCCGGTGTACCATACTTGCCAAGAAGCGCCCGATAGAATGACGTACAGATAGTACAGGGGTTTTCTCGAAATATCCAGTCATATTCCATTAAAGAAAAAAGCTGCTCGGTAATTTGCCTTCCTGCAAACAAGTTCTTTATAAAAGAGGCGCGATATTTCTTCGGGATTACCAGAATCGGATGGTCATGGCTGGGACAGGGGATATCGATATAGTCATTGAATATATTCTGAGTCCCCTGCGGGGTGGCCGGTTTTGGCTTCTTCCGCTCCGATTTTACCTCCACAAGGTTGTATAATTTCTCAAAAAAGTTAAACGCTTCCTGTTCAGGCATATCACCAACCGTATGACGGTTAAACCGCCATACTATTTCATACCGCAACCCGTCTTCAGTGTTTGCAAATTCCTCAAATTTCAGGAGGAGGTTATTCAGGAAGGTACTCTTGCCGCATCCGGGAGGGCCTTTGAAAATATAAATCATGTTCTGCTGCGCCCCGCTCTTCAGGCTTCGTGCAAGGTTGACAAATCGATTGGCAAACAGCCGGTCGGCAAAAAAAGGATGATCAACTCCTTCCACGAATAATTTATTGCAATTATATTTCATGAATTTGATTGACTCAGGATCATTGGGATGCTCATTCTCCCCTTCACCGAGATAGGTAATAACCATATCGTAAAAAACTTGAAAAATATTGCGAAACACAATCGTTGGATTTTCCACACATAGCAGCAGAAAGTTGTTAAAAGGTATGGGAGTATGCTCCCTCTTCTCAACTATGCTTTTATTGAGACTGTGTAATGCATTCTGAATATTGTCCATTGTGGTATTTCCCGGTTATCATCGTTCCTTTTGATTATAAAATCTTTTTTACTACTTTTTTCTTATGCATCGTATACAGTACCCGCTGCCATTGTATTTCAGGCAGTTCCTTTTCTTTATCAGTGATAGGCATAATGGTGCCGATAGTGCCCATTTTTGAAGACGCAAGGGGTTTCACTTCAGAGGTCTCCAGTTGCACGGGCCCATCCCAAAGGTATTCAACACCCATCAGCGTATTAGTAACAAACTCCTTCACCAGGGGTTTCCCCTCAAAATGGTGATTTAAATAGAGGGTATTATTTTTATTTTTGGACTCATCGATTGTTATATGCGGTGGATGGTACAGCGTATCAAGCAGCATCTGTTTATATTCATCAGCATTTCTGCTTTTAATGTAATATTCCCATACCAGCTTGTCGCGGTTCAGCCGTTTCCCGGTTACAAACAGATTATTTTTTGTCACAAAATCCTGGTCAATAAAAGTATTAATGATTTTGGAATCATTAAAATGCTCCCGCACAAAAAAGATAAAGTCGCGCCCCTGTGCAGTCTTTGAATCAAATTTCTCCCGGAGTCGTGCATCAGATAACTTGAAAAAGTCCAAGGAATACTTTCCTTTATCAACCATCTCCTCAAGATAGTAAAACAGCCGCATACCGAGTGCATAGGGATTCAGGCCGACCGTGGGCATTGCGGTAACACCCGCATTAATACGGGCGAAATCGACTTCATGCCCGTTTATACGATCATCCTCAAGAAAGAGGTTCTCATGCCAGTAACTTGCCCATCCCTCATTCATGATTTTTGTTCGTATCTGCGGCTGAAAAAAGAGTGAGGTTTTGCGAATAATTTCCATGACCGGCTTCATCCATGCATTCTCATCCTTTTTTAGAAACATGGAATGTTCCATGATGAATTGGATAAGATCACTGGTCTTTGGTTTTTTATTCTTTAACTCTTTTTTATATACGGCATCAAATTCCGGATACTTCTTTCTCACCTCAATAAAAAAGCGTTTGTCAGCCTCTTCCCCGAAATCTTTTACACATGTATTATACCGTTCAATCTCTTTCATAAAGGTGGTAATAGGAACTTTTTTTCGGGATTGCAGGAAAACATCGAAATAATAATCTACCATTTTCGCCGATGATGACAGGTGCGGCATATTCACTCTGGACAGTTCACGGTAATACCCGACAAGATTGTCGATACCGCGCGTAAACTCAATAACATAATCCAGCCATCTTCCCTTCTGGGAGCGTAAATTCGCAATCATACGTTTATCAGAAAGCGCCTGGCCGGTAAAATCATAATCCCAGGTATTGCTGAAATACTGATTATTATGGAAAAAATCTATGTGCGCCAAAACATGATAAAAAATCATCACGTTAAGCCAGTCCGGGTTATTATCATTGTAAAATGAAATAGGCGGCCGGGTATTAATCACTGTTTCATATGGATTCGACGGGTATAGTTCATATCTGCCTTTTTCCTTATACACCTCTATATCCTGCACCCAGTAATCATACAAGGTTGGAATCATTCCTTTAGGCGTTAATTCCAGCAAGTCCCTGTTGGTTACAATATATTCGAGGCTCTCATCATGAAAATTCAGTCCTTTGGCGCGGGCCCGCTCTTTGCACCCCTCCATGATCTTTTTGGTATGTTGATTGACTAATTCCATTGACGGTTATTTCCTTAATGCAAAGTTCTCTCTTATGTAGTAGCTTTGGCCGCCACATTTTCATGCGAGATAAGATGTTTTATACCCTGAATTAACCGTGCCTCATCCGCATCTTCACGCATGGCATCCAGGCGGATAAAGTCAGGTTTCTCTTTCAGCAAGCCGGATTTCTTGACATACTCCTCAACTTCACTCGGCTGGTTTGCATTAAACGAATGCCGTATGACCGTAATACCGATTCTGCTTGCATAGTGCAGCATTTTTTTCAACTCCGGTATGGATACCTCCCCTTCACTATCCCAGTCATCTCCATCAGTACCGTGAAACACGAAGATATTATAATCCTGCGCAAGGTTTTCTTTTTCCACGATTTCATTTACCAGGCGATAGGCGGAGGATACCTGTGTACCGCCGGCAACTTTTGAATTATAGTAGGTGTAAAAATCCGGAACCTCCCGGGCTTCTGTATCATGGAGAATAAACCGGGTCTCCACCTGCATCGCATACTGATATAAGAGCCAGCTGTAAACCATCACATGCTGTGCTACCACAAGGTCTGTAGCTTTTCCTGCCATGGAACCCGAATAATCTCTCAGGAAAAATACCATTGCCTGCGATTCATAATCCTTTTCGCGGGAAAGAATACGGTAAATTCTATCACGGGGCGATACCAGGAGGTCGGCGGGGTCTACCGGCTCCTGCTCCTTCACAATTCCCAGGCTGATATTTGTGATAACAATCTGCTTCAGGGTTGCCTTTTTATCAAGCAACTGGCCATGCCCCTTGTTACGGTCCGTTAAATCATAGGTGTACCGTGTTAATGACCGTTTTTTTCCTTTATCCTGCAGGTTGGGAAGCTCAAATTTATCAGTAAGAATCTTCCCGAGTTCATAAGCACTTGATTCCATCTCATGAGTGCCTCCGCCGCCTTCACCCGCAGAAGAGCCCTCACCCTGCATAGTCCGCACCGGCTGTTCAGCGATAACATCACCCTCTTCGCCTTCACCGGTACCGCCGGCCTGTTCTTCCTCCTGCGGAGGGTGAAAGGTTGGATCATGCATTAGCTTTTCTTCAACGGTAGTAGGAACGACAACGACTTTATCCTTTCCGCTTTTTCCCGGTTTAATCAGCCGTCCGATTTCAATCTTCCGTGGAAATCCGTCTTCCTCACGCTGTTTATCGCGTTCCAGAATTTCATCGATAGGCTGCAGCTCGCTGAAGATAGGACTGCGCATTAAAGTAAACGCCTGCAGATCGTATATATCGTTGAAGGCATAGATATTTTTATCAAAACTATCAGCAGGCCCTTCTCCTGTGACCGTTACCGGCTCACTCTCATCGCGGTCCTGCTGAGACTGGATTTCCAGGAGCATCCGCTCCCGTTTCTCAGGAGAGAGGCCTCTTTTTTCTAAGGTGTTAAAAAGTTCTTGCGGTTTCTTATTCATTTCTACCTTCAACCCTTAACCCCTATCCTCTTTTCCCCACTCCCGTTAACGCGAGAGGAGAAAAGGGGAGAAGAATTCACATGGCCACCACCAGAGGTGGCGGCTTGAATATATGCACCTGGAAGGTGCGCTTATTGAATTATGCAATAATTTTCGAATACGATAACGGTAAATGGTGACGATGCCCGTAGTATCGTCAATGGGTTACGTTTTTCGTCTTTTTTCTTTTCGTCATCGTTACCGATTAACGAAACGGGCATCTTTACCCTAACCGTAACCGAATATCAAACTTAATTCTCATCATCCTGCGTACAGAAGTATTCAATGGTCTTCTGTGCACAGGTTTTACAATAACCAAGTTTATTAAGCATGGTATCGATCATACGATCATACAGTTTTTGATTCTCTTCATTGGTTCTATTGGCAAGCGCCCCGACAAGACTTCCTGCACCGGCTATATCGGATTTCAGCCGCACATCAGTGATTGCCTTCACCAGTTCCAGGTTGTCCATGAAATCATACTGGCGGTCAGTCGATATTTTCTGGCCGTATATCTTGCGAATCGATGTTCGAAAGGTATCACGCATCTCCTTGGTTTTCAGTCCCAGACGTTCTTCAACACTGTTGATATACCGTTCATCAACCTTGAGTGCCTTGAGCTCACCAGTCTGCGGGTCCTTGTATTTCCACATTTTATCCGGGCCAAGATTTTCAGCATCAATCCCGATAATCATATTCACATAGTTCATGACATCTTTACGAATCGCAAGGGGTTCATCCATATAGGCATTAAACATTTCGGTCATTATCCGTTCCCGGTATAACCCCTTGGCAATTTTCAGGTCCTCCAGGTACTTTTTTCTGCTGTTCGCTTCAGTAACATAGTCGAGTACAATACGTTCTATGGTCTTGAAAATATCATAGGCAAACATGCACTTGCCTTCATTCGTCTCAGAGCTTTCAATCAACAGCTGGATAGAACGGCCGAGATTACGCTGGCCGAACCCTTTCTGGCCGAACCGGTTTATTATCTCCGGATCCTGATTGAGAATGTCAATAACTTCAGCCAGTGTTTTTATACTTTTTTCGCCGGCGACCTCACCGGCAGAAAGTTTCATCATCTCAACCGGGGTAAGTTTTTCTGCATGCGGTAAACGGGTTAATACGACAGCAACTGACGCGGCATAATTCAGATTCGGGTCCTGATGCAGCGCTTCATTGCTGAGGGTAGTACGGCTTTCGCTGCCGATAGCATACTTGGTCAGGTCTTTCTGCAGTTTATAATTCGTATTATGAGCGACATAGCAAATGCGACAGCGGTCTACTATCGGCGCCTCCTCTTTCTCCAGGAGGAACTGGTGAAATTCCGAATTGTTACTGGTGGCAACAATCAAGGTATCGATCGGCCATTTATACCCGTCAATCTCGATAGTACGGTTCTGGATAACTCCTAAATAGACCTGAATCAGGTCTTTCTTATTTTTAAATATCTCATCACAGAAATGTATCCCACCTCCGGCAACGCGTGAAAGTGCACCACGCCGCAGGTCAAAGCGGTACGGATTATTGGTATCAGAGATATGCAGCATACGCTGTATCGATTCCTCACCTAAAAGATCCACTGCGGAAGAGGTGATTTTATCTTTGGCGGGATATTTTCCGGTGATAGTACCAAGACTTTCAGACATGGGTACCGGTACAATCTCTATTAATTTTAGCATCTCATCAATATTTCCATCAGTTAACTCACGGATCTGTTTAAGGATATAATCACTGCAGGCGCCAAGCGGACGGTGGTCATCATACATTTTCTCCAATTGCTTATCAGTAAATCCGATTTTACCGGAAAGATACTCCTTACTCTCATCAACAGTCTCAAAGAGGTTCATCGCAAGTATCATGGGATCTTCATACGTCTGCGATTCAATAACCGAAATTTTACCATACCCCGGAAATTTATCCATGGATACAAACCGGAAGGTATACTTTCTATTCTTCGCTTCAGTAAGAAACTCGCGATATTTATTGCAGAGAAAATCGACAAAAAAGGTTTTACCATTTCCCGGTTCTCCTACAAAGACAAAAGCCATTTCCCGTGATGAGCCGTTTTCAGCCGCATCCTTTACATACGAAACGAAGCTATTCATCTCATTGAACATACCGATAATATGTTTCTTCCCTGTTCTGAATATACCGAAATCAAAGGTGCTTTTTCCATTTACCACGGCCTTAGAAATATCTTTCTCCAGAACCATTCTCGATACCGCTTCAAAGGCATTTTCAAATCTGCGTTTCTCCTCTTTAACAGCAGTGAGGTGATCATTCAGCGTACCGGTATTTACGCTTTTCATGTATCCTCCTTGGGCAAGGTATATTTACAAATAAAAATCTTTATTTCTTGGGTATCAACCTGTTTTTGTCATTCTGTATGTTATTATTATTCAAGCTCTTATTTGTCTTTCCTGCTATACTGTTTTAATCCTTTTATCGCACGTTGCTTCCCTATTAAAGAGTACGACCAAATAATTAATTTAGCAAGTATTTTTTAGTAAATAATCTTTATTATCTGAAAAAATTACTCGTTTTTAATTCTTCTTCTCTGTTTTACTAAAGATTTCTCACCCGTATTACGGGATTCGAAACGACGACTGGAAGTATTTAATCGATGGAAGAATGATTATAGAAATGGTAAAAACTCACCTTCTATTATTTGTAGATATGAGTCCTGGATATGTAAAACAGGGATAGTCATGTATGAAACAAGGTGTGCTTTTTATAATTTAGTCACTTTTAACACCTATTACCGTATGCAGCACTTCAGTTTTGCCTGCCGAATCAACAACCTTCAGTATCCCAAGGTATGCACCACTCGTCACTTTTCTTCCGGCTATATTTCTCACATCCCACGACCCAACTGTATTCAACTTATTCGCATGGCAATACGGGACATCTAGTTCGCATACAATATTCCCTATTGGATCATAGACCTTGAGTCTACCTTCGGTTATACCTTTCTTTGGGATTATTTGGAATAACACCTTCTGTTGTACACCTTTACTTACAGGATTTGGTATAACAAGAAGCTCCCCACTAAAAGAATCTTCCCCTCCTTCAACCGGACCATTTGTTGAAGTTGGATAATCAATTGCGAATACGGCATCACTCTCATCAATGGGAACACCATCAACAGCATCACTGATCCGTACCTTACACTGCTGTGAGGTATCTGCAGGCACAGCCCAGGCACATGATCCTGTATTAGCGGTACTTGCTATTACATCTTTCCAAGTACCACCATTGTCCGTAGAATATTCTATTTTTACATTGTCAACGGCACCCGTCGTTGCCCAGGTAATCGTCTTAACCATTCCCACCTCCCATTCCTCTGAACCGTTGGGAGAGGTAACAGTAATAGTTGGCAGTTCCAGCACAGTCAAGGTCGCAG
>CBDVBE010000211.1:0-10983 GCA_965372145.1 uncultured bacterium
TTTATGTCTGTAAATTATCTTCAAGAAACCAATACCATGATTTTTCTGCTGCATCATTGCGCATACTATGCCCCTGTTGATCCGGGAGATGACACACTATCGAATCTGGCATTTTTCCTGCCTCTTCCTGAAAACGATACCGTTATGATCGATGAAATCTATACAGGATCAATTGGCGGAACCGGGGATAATGAGGAGTCTCCGGTAACAATATTCTTCACCGGAGCACCACAGGGCTATACCTATGATCCGTCCGATAATCAGTTTATCTGGAAAGCTGATAAGAATATTTTTGATGCCAATGCCGGACCTTTTATTATTGCAGCCGGACTTACCGATACCAGAGACACCATTTACCATACATGGACAGTGTATGTAAAAAAACATGTATGGGAGTTCATGTCCTGTGATGACGAATTCCTGGCATTCGCTGCATATAATTCCAGCCTGGTGTTTAAACTTTCTGAAAGGAAAGATTCAGTCGTTAATGGTATCGGTTATCTAACCGGGTCTATAACAAGATCAAATGACGGCGGTACGACGTGGGAAAGCAGTCCGATTTGCGCCAAAGTGTTAAAACGATTTTTTAAAGATGATTTATATTCATTTCAAGGATTAAGGAATATCAAAGTTTTTAATACTTCCGTCTATTTTACTTTTCATGTGGCAGCGGGGAATACCGGGCCTGTCAGCTTTCAAGCCTGGAATCTCTTATCGGTAGATATCGATGCAGATCCTTTTTCAACACATAAGATATACAGCGGCAGCCATGCAAATCACCGATACGATTATTATGTCTCCCCTATCGGTAAGAAAGTATACCAGCTCAGTTCCTCGGTCAGTCCCACTATGACATTCGCTTCGGCACACGTTTACTGCGATACGGTTGAGGAGGTACACCTGCAACAATCGACCGGAAAATCCATCGCCGGCACCAATAAAAACGACATTATCTGGGCATCTTTTTATTACTGGGGCGTCTACAGAAAACTTGGGGATAACGGGACCTGGGAAAACGTCTATCCCGCTATGTACCAGAAAGTGGAAGTTGCCGGGGATATGGGAGACACCCTGTACCTGCTCGATTCAGACAGCACCCTCTCCTCTGCTATCCATGCAAATGCCGTATCGCTTCTGATACCGGAAAAAATCACCGCCATTAAGGACATTAAAGATATTAAAATGTATACCGGCAAGACGGGCTGGGTCCTCACCTGCCAGGGTGAAGTTTACTTTACTAACGACATGTTTACCACGGTCACGAAAGAAAGTATCCAAAAGGATGGCGTCGAGGTAACAATAGCGTCTATCGTTAAAGGTTTCAACGACAGGCATCTCTTTGCAGTGGGAGAAAACGGGGAGATTTTCAGGTATTAAGCCGGTTTTGCCTTGATGATATCTATTGAACGAAAATAAAGCTTCTTTTCAGTGTGTTTTGCGTATCCTTTAATAGTATTATATAGCAGCCATTCGCGCATTTTTTCCCGTTATCATCACACCCGTCCCAGACTACCGAGCGAGTGCCGGCACTGATTGACAATTGTTTTATCAACCTACCGGACAGATCATATATAGCGATACCAGCACTTTCGGTGAAGGTGTTTCGACAGGTAAATACAATTCCCTTATTGGTATAAGTAATGGATATGTTACCGTGTAAAAAATCAGATTTCTGATCGGTGAGAATACCTATTTCCCCATTGTATTCATACGCTCCGATATCGATAGTATCTTTATACACCCTTGCTTTACCTGCCAGGTCACTTGCCGGAAGGGCCATGCCGGAAGTATCAGGATTACCTTTATTAATACACGGTGACAACTGGCTCAGGGCGCAGGGATGTGCACCGCTCTGCATGAACTGCGGATCAGCATTGATATTATCGCTGTATATGCCATTAAATTCGCACCCATTTTTATAGTAAATCTCCTCACTGGCCCCCTGTATATTACAAAAGGTAAAATTGGATGCGAACTCACTCGTCGCAAGCATAGCTATTTGAGGGCCGTTCTCTGCAGTGTTGCCCCACAGTATAGTATTAACCACGTTAATAGTATCACAATCAATACTTATCCCTCCCCCATCCTTTGCTTCGTTGGCTGTAATAGTATTATTTAATAACTGTATATCCCCATACTCAATTAATACACCACCGCCATTAAAATAAGGTGCCGAATTTTCTGAAATACAATTATTAATTATTACACCGGAACAAAATTCGAAATATATCCCTGCCCCACCTCGGCCTGTGGCGGTATTATACGAGATCATATTGTTTTTAACAGTGAATGAACATCGAGAAAAACGAACGCCGCCACCGTCGGAACTGGTTGAATTATTCGAAATGGTATTATTAATCAACGTTATGTCACTTCCCTCACAGCAGATACCTGCACCGCCATTCCAGTCACTGGAATTACTGTCAATGATATTACCTTCTATTAATACTCTATTTTGCGTGTCATAATTGAAATACCAACCGTCCCTGTGTAGAGGTATACCTGTAGCTTACACTGACCCGAAGACGGCAGGTTGAGCTGTATTAACGAATGCATAATCTGCACGGACAGTGCTGCGGGAGAAATTTGCGTGCCTGTCTCAGAAATACCGACCATTTCCTGCGTAACTCTCCAGTCAGGATCATATTCATTCAGCCAGTAAATGACAGAATCAGAAAGGTTACTCTCCTGGAGCTGGTTGTAACCAAAATGATTTGGGCCGAAAGGGGTCAGTTTTACTATTTCATCCGGAAGCGTGGTCAACTGGTTTTCATATGCATTAATATATTGGAGAGCGGTTAATTCTCCAATCTCCGGGGGAAATGTGGTTAATTCATTCTCAGAACATTCAAGATATTCTAATTTGCCAAGTTTCCCTATTTCAGGTGGAAGGCTTGTCAGCTTATTATCATATATCCAGCGCTCCGTTAAATAAGCAAGTTGGCCTATTTTTACCGACAACATCTCAAATACATTACTGCTGATATTTAGTGTTCTCAAACCAGTCATGCTAAAAATTTCTTCGGGAAGGGTGGACAGGTTATTAAAGGATAAATTCAGGCTTGTCATCTTAGTCAACTTCGCTATTTCAGGGGGAATGCTGGTAAGCTCATTGGAGTAAATTCCCAGATATGTCAACTCCGTAAGGTTCCCAATCTCTGCAGGCAGGCTGGTCAATGCATTATAATTAGTTTCTGTTAACCGTTGACAACTGCGCCCCCTTTAAACTGTCATATTATATAATCTATATCACGTGCAAATACCCTGCCATGGAAATAACCGGATTAAAAAGCCTGTTTTTGCGGATACTGTGGAAAAACAGTCCCAGATGAGAGACTCCAGTCCCAGTTTCGGGACGGTTTCTTACAAAGATAGCATACATGTTTTTATGATCCCCCATGACCACCGGCCTACAGATCACTTTTTAATATTTTTTTTCACGCCTCTGCCCTTTGTGAGAGACAACTTTCGAATTTTCGGAAATGTGATCACCGGTTTTTTCTTCAAGAACGTGGTATAATTAAAATGAGTACATATACCGTGAAGGAACAATTAACAATCATTTCAAATTCAGGATACCTCAATGAAATCGGGTAGGTGGACCTTTCTTTTTGTCTCATCTAACTCAAAAAGGGACTATTCTATTCAGATTCCACAGTTCATACTGGTCCTTATGCTTTTGCTGGGAATTATGAGTGGTGTGGGGCTGTTTAACGGTCTCCGTTTCGGATTACGATACTCATATGCTAACTTCGGTGTCAAGAAGCAGTTAAAGATAAATCACAAAACTATGCTTAAAGTTCAGTTTCTGAAGAAACTGGTCGAAAAGAAAAAAAACGATATAGAAAAACTTGTCAGGTTTGAAAGCACTGTCCGTTTAAAATACGGCATGAATCCTATCAGCGAAGATGTCAGGAAGGCGGGTGTTGGCGGACCACCAAGTGCAGTGGAACTTCTTATTGCATCTATTGAGGATCCTGAAATTAATAAAGCGACATCTATTGAAAAGGAAATCAGTTCCCTGATCAATCAAGCCGATCTTTTACGCGTGACCTTTTCCAGGACGAATAAACATACAAAACGGGTGAACGACCTTCTTGCACAACGCCCCTCTATCTGGCCGGCTCGCGGCAGAATTACCTCCGGATTCGGTTACCGGTTTCATCCTTTTTTTCAAAGATATATGTTTCATGACGGGATTGATATCGCAAATATTCAATGGTCACCCATAATCTCAACCGCCGCCGGTATCGTTACTTTTGTCGGCAAAAAATCGGAGCTGGGCAATGTTGTTACGCTTACCCACGAAAGCAGCGGATACAAGACCCGTTACGCCCATCTTGTACAGCCGGCTGTTGTTGAGGGCCAGGTCGTTAACCGTGGAGACCTTATAGGATATATGGGCAATACCGGCTTAAGTACCGGATCCCATCTACACTATGAAGTTATAAAGAACGGTAAACGCATCAATCCAATGCAGTGCATACTCCCCTTGAATGTCGTTGTTGATTGAGTACCGGGAACAATACAAAGTAAAACCTGGACAGGAAAGAGGTTTTCAATAAAAACCATTTTAAATATTTTACCACGTTTTGGGAATCGGCATACACAAATCCCCTTCAATCGGAATAAAACGGGAAGCGGAGTTGATAAGTGATATGGCTGTTAGACCCGGTACCCCGTATACTTCTACAGCAACATTATATTTATCAATTACTTTTTCAAGGACCGGGGCAAAATCGCCATCTCCCGACGCCAGAACAATGATATCGACATTTTTTGCCTGTTCGATAATATCCAGTGTAATCCCCACGTCCCAGTCACCCTTTGCACTGCCGTCACTCCTCTGAATAAACTCCGTGAGTTTAACCTCAAAGCCGATTCCCCGCAGGATATTCTGGAAATTTGTCTGTTTCCTGTCACCCTTATAGGTGGCGTAGGCAATTGCCTTTATCAATTTCCTCCCTGAAGTTACCACATCCCAGAATATATTGTAATTAAAGTGACGGTTATATCGCTGCTTGACAGTATAGTAAACATTCTGCACATCGACGAACAATGCTACTTTTTCCATAAAACCGTGCCTGACAGTAAGTAGTACTTTATGTTTTCTTCTTAACAAACAATATAATTAATACCATTGATTCAGAACTCATGATCTCTGGGATTTTGCTATGATACCTAAATTTATGCATTTAACCTAAAACCAGCAGTCAGAATACAGGTTGAATACCTTTTCGTTTAAAAAGCCACAGTAAGGAGATAAAAAAAAGGCGAAAATAACTATCTTCGCCTTTTATAAGAATAATTGATAGAATAAAATTCCCTAATTTCTCGTACTGTAATTTATAAAGCCGCCATCATAGGTAGTATCCGCCGAGTTACCGGCGATATCGGTTACCGGTGAAAAATCGATTTTCAGCGTATCATAGGCGCCGTTTGTATTGGCCTCAACGATAACATCCAGGTATCCGGAACGGTTGGTGGACCATGTCCATGAACAGTTGTTCTCAGGAACTTTATAGGTTGAATCGCCATACATGGTTGTTCCTGAATAATAACTTGCTTCTTTTAGGATAACTGCAGGACTTTTTAACGTATCCATCGGTTCAGGAATACGTGAACTCGGCACAGTAATCCTGACCGTATCAGCAACCGGCAGGGTGTTGTTAAATCCACTTACCGAAGACCGATAATAAATATACGGTGGTCTTTCATCCTTTACCGTTAGTATTATGGCTGTTTCCAGGGGTGAAATTGACGTACTGTTTCTTCCAAGAGCGAGATATTTCACCTGCTTGCCATCAGTAAACTCTCCCGTGGTAGACACGAGGGCATCGGTATCGGAAACGGAATTAATAAAACGCCAGGAGGAATCGGCTGATGCCTTATGGTATAATTCATATACTGCGGCATTTGCGAGCGGTGACCAGATAAGGTACAGCGATGAGGTATTATAATCGACCTTGACGGTATCGCTTGCTCCGACTCTATAGCGCAGGCCCTGCACATTCCCTAACGTTCCACTCAGGAGCGGTGAAAATAAATACGGCCTAAAACCAGCATTATCCAGCACCTTGCCAGACACACTTTCCAGTTTTTTTAAGGTCAGACGATATGATTCAGTAAGGGACCATTGTCCATCGAAAGGGGTCAATAGTAAACTCGTGGCATTTGACCGCCAGAATCTTCTCAACAGAATTTTTTGAGCCGCGCCGATTGTCACATAAATACTATCCGGATTTATTTCCGAGGTATCCACTGATTCGGAAAATACAATTGTTATCGAGTCACCGACTTCAAGCTCCTCGAGGTTATGCGACAGGACCACAAAATTCTCATCGGGGACTTGCTGCAGTACAATGCCGGGAACCGGCAGCGTATCGCTGACAGCCTGACCGGTAAGTGTCGTTGTGCCGACTTGCTTATAGGTAAACTCACCATCATTGAACGGTAATATTGAGATATTATAGGTCGTGTAAGCAGGAAGATTGGTTAAAGAGTAGCTGCCGTTCAGTGTAAAGGTACTGCGAATCGGTTCTAAATAGGTAATACCTGATTTAGCAAGCCGACACTCTACCTTTGCGCCGTTTGCAAGATATTTTATGCTTTCCTTTTGGTAATACACGGTGCCATTAAGCGCGACTCCTTTTTCAGACATATAGAGCATATCGGCAGATTGTTTTACCACGGGTACCGTATTGCTGTTTTCATCAATACTGATTTCAAGACCGGTTACAATGGACTCAAATCCCTGCCTGGAGCCGTATACGATATAGGTTCCGACTTTAACCGAATCGAAGGTAACGGTTCCGGAAGAGTCGGACAACGCGGAATCTCCGCCGGCTATGGTAATCCGGGCATTCTTGATCGGCGTGTTAAGATGTGCATCCAGAATCTTTAAAATAACCGTGCCGTGCGTCGTACCCTGGATGTAATCTATCTCTCCGGAGCTGTCTACCGGAATATAGGTCGTCTCGCAGGTTATAAAAGAAAGTGCCAGGAAAAGTATAAGCGTATACTGAATAAGTGAAATAACTTTACGCATGAAACCTCCTTGGTATTTGTATTGTCCCAATTTTTTGACAGAGCGGGAAGTCCCCGTACCATTAAGTTAATTGATGTACATTTTTCAGTGCAACATTTTTTAGATAAAAAGACCGTTTAAATAAAAAATGGTTTTTTTGTCTGATTTACCAGATTGAGTTGAATTTAAGAGAAAGGTTCTTATATTTTGTAAGGGAGGTACATATTCTTATTTGTCTAAGCTCCTGATGAAAGGAAAAATTTATGCGGTTTTTTACGATCACTTTATCCATAGTGTTGTTCCTGCTGCTGTTGGCATTCACCAGCAGTGCACAAGAAGACAGTCCTTCTTCTTCAGATACGCTGTCCTCGGCGACAGAAACAGAAACGATTGATTTCAGTCAGGGTAAAGAAGAATCTTCAACCGGGTGGGAAGACGAACCGGAGAAATTATGGCCGGCACCCGTGACCGATTCGCCTGACACCGGTATAAATGATACCACACACAGGGATGAAACGAAAACAGCATCTCCTTCAGGTGATAGCGTACCGCTTATAGAAAAACCTGTTACGGAGGAAAAAAGCGATGTAACGATTCAAGAAAGACAGGCTCCAGTGGAAAAGGATAAGGTACCTCCACAAAAGGTATCATCACCAAGTAAAGATAAAGCTTTGGAAGAACCGTGGGAGGAACCGCGTGAAAAATCACCGGATGACCGGGCATTACAAATCGGTTTAGGCCTGAACATTGGCGTCCGATTCCATTTTCCCGAAGAGATTAACAACTTTGTGACCGACATCTGGACATACGCTATTTACGACACTCCCGATAAAAAAATTGTAGAGAAGAGTATTTCACCGGGATTACTGCTCAAAGCAAAGGGCTTGATTAATCCTGTCCGTTTACTGAGCATAGAGCCATTCGCCCAGGGAATGTGGGCCGGGAAAATGTTCTCATTTCAGGGCGGTATGACTAAACAGGTGAATATAAATTCTTTTACCCTGACCGGTGGACTTAATCTCTGGCTGAAAATACTGCCCGAAAAAATGGTTTCCATGCGGATCGGCGGCGGTGGTTTTGCAGCCTACACCGTGCTGAAAGTCACCGGTGACATTGAAACTACGAAGTTGTATGGCACCGGTTATGGTGGCAACGCGGCACTGGGCATTGATATCACAATACAAAAAACAGTCATTAATTTAGATATTATTGTGCCGATTGGCTTTTCCGAACTGGGACATAAACATGGGTATTTAGAGATGTATCCGGCGGTGAGTGATTATCCCTCGGAATACGTTCATACCGGCTTTGAAATCTGCCCGGGTGTTACGTTCTATTTCTAGCTATCTTTGTGAATTACATGGTGACAAGCCGGCTTACCTGCAACTTTTGCTTTGTTCGAAAACGTATAATATAACATCCCCTGCCAACTCGTTGTCCTGCATTATTCGTGCCGTTCCAGACAATACTGCCGGTTGTATTTTGTGAAGAAAAAGAGAATGACCGGATTTCTTTACCAGACACATCATAGATACTGATATTTTCAAGATTATCCGGTTCATCATAAAAGATTCTGTAACCTTTGCGATAAGGAACGAGTGTTATGCCCCTCTGTACATGACCGTCGGTTATTGCACTACTTGTGTTTTTAGGAAAGAGCTTAACATTAACTTCAGTTACCGATTGAGTTGCCACCGTAATATTTTCCACCGTTCTGGGATAATACTCATCACTGGTAAAGGTAAGGGAGTAGGTGCCTCTGAATATAGGGCGGTAAAAATCACCGTGAGGCATATTTGAGTAGAAATGCGAACTGTCTGTAGTCTGGTCATTCACCACGATCTTTGCCGGGACACCTTCACCGGTAATTGAATCGGTTACTACCCCGCGTATACCGTAAAGGACCTGCTCGAACGCCGAAATCAACGCTTCGCGATGATACCCCCAATAGGTAAGAAACTGCGATTCCGGCATCAGTTTTGTCTTGGTCAGCTCGAAACCGTAACAGAGGCAGTGACAGTAGTAGGGCACATAGTCAACCCGAATACCTTTAACACCAGGCAGCATTAAATAGCCTTTGCCATACCCTTTCCCGCCGAAATCATCGAAATAGCCACTCGGGCCGTAATCGTGCACGAGGTCGGCGTACCGTTTCCCCTCCTGCTCATACCAGAGAGAATCGGTCGGCTGTTTCTTCGTACGGCAATAGGGATAGCCAACAGCTTCTCCTCCCGCATGGAAGTCCAGTGAATTAGAACCGTACCAGCTAAAAAAAAGCCTACACTTGCATGCAGGCCTTCCCCGAATAAAAATTAAAAAATACCAATCAAGCGGCAGCGCTGCAGGAGCGTGCCGCATTCCAATCGTACTGTTCATTTTTAAGTAATCTCTGCCAGAAATCGCTTATATATACCTTTTGCCTATACGGATTATCACTACATATAAACTGGCCATATTCTTTAATCTCATTCATGGCCTGCCTGAGATAGGTATAGGCACAATCACGGATTTTTCTCACTTCTATCAATTTGCCTTGAATAGTGATTATACGGCCAAGGATATCCGATAGTTTCTCCTGTGACGCTTTTGCCTTATCCAGTTCTGTAAAATCAAAGTTATTCGCCTGTAGCAGGTCCGGCCTTCTATTACCCAGCAGGTAAATAGCCAGCAGATCAGTATGAATATCCCCAATCTCCCTGCTCTCCTCAATCTCCTTTACATGTTTTAATAATGCCAGATCATTCCAGAAAGCAACACCCAGCGCAAAGAGCAGTCTCTGTTTCAGTGCATATCCCTGCGTCGATTTTTCCAGCCACTCGTTCCTTGCCGCGTTTTCCCGGTCAAGCAGTTCGTTATAATAAGAAGCGATATAGTCGAACGCACAGACCCGTGCCTGCAGCGTATCGATATATTCCGGATTCATACCTGCATCAACAAGCAGATCACGGTCCTGCCGGGAAACTGCAACCAGGGTCTCCCCTTCCGCAATTATCTCTTCAAGCGGTATGTTCATCAACAGGTGCTCTCTGACCGGTAACGCAATGAACGTGTCATACAGTGCATTGTATGACTCTTTATTACTTGTGTTATATATGGGAATCATTAATACCTCCCTGGAAAATGTATGTGATAATGGTAATAAATTCCTGATTGAATTAGAATATTTTATGTGACTTTATTGTTAATATAGGATTTGATAAAATTTTCTTCAGTGACGGGGATCACAAATGGGCATTTTTTTATTTTTTTTTAATTTTACGTCACGAGGGGTTTTTTAAGGAATTCCAGGAAGATCGTTGACTTATGATTTTACAGTTGATAGTTTTATTTATTATGCAAAATGTAAATGCAAAGTGTAAAATAGAAATCACTTTGTCGGAATTAAAATATCAAAATGGTATGAGGGGTTAATAATTTTCCTGCTATTCTATTATTTATGATAATGGATACCTTTTGGTTTCTAATTGTTGTATCATGGGAGGTTTTAATGGTAGTAATATAATAGATAAAAATCCCTGTTTCTCCAATGCTCCACCTTATCCTTATTCAATTCTCAATACTTCACCGTGTATCAATATGGGAGATAATAATAATGACCTTTCTGAAAAGGATCTTGCAGCGCAGCCAAGGGTATATGACGGGAAGTATGATATTGTCGATATTGGCGCTTATGAATACCAGGGAGAACCGGCTGCCCCTGTTTTGGACATCTCGCCGGAAAACGCTTTAAATAATGTTACCGGGATAAACAGGGAAGATACTCTTTCTTTTCTTCTTAAAAACCTTGGTTCAGATAGTCTGAAAATAGACAGCATTACATTTACCAGTGATAAATATTCAATCCTGGACTCTGCAGTTTTACATACCTATTTAAATTTTCAGGGTAGTTCACCATTAAAAATATTATTCTCAAGTACGGAAACCGGTGTTTTTATTGATGCTGCTTTTATTTATTA
>CBDVBE010000212.1:0-10974 GCA_965372145.1 uncultured bacterium
AATAATATTACTAACTCATTGAGTTTAAAAGAAATCACCTGACATGGAGGGAAAGATGTTAAAAAAAATTATACTACAAATTTTATTTGTCATTATTTATTCTTTTGGAACAGAGTTCAATTTCTCAAACGATACCATCTGGGAGTCTAATGATTCCGGTTTCCCAGTTGAAACTTTTCTTATTAATCGTACAAATGATTCCCTTTATATCGACTCACTGGCATTGATTATTGATACAATAACTTTTCAAGAATATGAAATCCGTTGGAAAGCAGAAAAAGGCATTTATATGGAATGGTATCATTTCGGCAATAGAGAAAATGGTTATCCTCCAATAACTAGTTATCAAAAAGCCAATTGGCTTATGCGGACTGATTCATTGGACAGTTTAAAATTATTATATATGAGTATAGATAAAATTCTGTATTTCAAATTCCTTTCTGAAAAATACGATTCAATAGTACCAATTACTGTCGGGATTATTTTCTTTTCTGAAGGATACAAGGACACATTAATAGTAAAAGGTTTGTATGATTCTACTACTCAGACATCAATAATGAAGCAAAATATACCTATTAAAATTATTAAAAAATACGATTTACAAAATCATTTTCTATATGATTGTTTGGGAAGACGGATTCCTCTGGTTAAGATACTTAAAAGAAATGAACGTATTGCAAAAGGTGTTTATGTATTTCCTGAAAAGAAACATATAAACATATTACAAACTCCTATGCGTTAGAAATCGAGAAAAATTATTTATTTGAAAATAATTTTTCAATTTGATATATCTCCGATCATTTGAACTGTTTACACATCCATAACAAAGGAGGATGGTATGAACAGACTCTCGTTATTTTTATTGGTCTATAGTCTCACGGCCACATATGTATATAATCAAGAAGTGCAATTTCCCATTTACAATTCTGTCATAACGTTTGAGCAGTTGCCGCCCGAGGCACCGCCTCCTGCCCGTTCTTATGAAACGGATAACTATTGGTGTGCTTTCTCCAGCTACACGCGAACTGCCTTGTATTCGCAATTAAAATCAATGGGTGTACAAATTAAGTGTTATGGAAAATACCCCGGCGGATACGTTTACCATTTAAATATCGGAGACAATTTTAATAGTGTCATTTCAATACTGCGAAGCGATCAATTCTTTATATCCCTGGAACCGGTTAGTGCCGCAGATAAAATTGATGAAAGAATCTGGGAACAGGTTGATTTAAGGTACATAGATTCAGTACAACAGACAATTAAAGCAGACATTCATTTTCACATTAATCTTTCCCAGTCAGAAATGGAAAGTATCATAACCAGTTATGTAGATTCGATAATTCGTGCTTCAGACCTCAATTATGACAATAAAATTATTGCAATTGCAACCTGCGATCAATTAATAGAACTTGCAGGCCTGAATGAAATTTCAAAAATTATTCCCTGGCAGGCTGAGGATCTTATGATGTATGATGCGCGTGAACAGTTAAAAGTCAATGAAGTTCAATCAGGATATTTAACCCCAATAGAACCGCCGACTACGGATTGGATGGTGAATGTGCCTTTAACCGGTGATTCTATATGGTTTTGGAACGGTGAATATGATATTAGTGCACCCTTTCATCATCATCTTGATTTCTTTGAATATGATCCTGTATCGGGAGATACAGTTTTAAGGGATACAAGCACAGTTAAATCAACCATCAGCTCTCCATCATTTGGATTTACAGATCATGGAACCATGACGGCTGCTGTAGCTATTGGAAACGGCTGGGCAAGTACTCAATCATCAAAACACCCTACTAATGAACCACTCCAATGGAGAGGAATCGCGCCAAAAGCAATTATAATCCCCGGAAGTAATACCTATTCAGGAGATGTTAATAACCGCTCTAAGACAGAACATGGGCATTGGTATACAACAACATCACAGGAGTTGGATGATATGGTAAGTATGCATCAAAGTATCTTACCTAAATTCAATAACATAATAGTTACCGGTCCGGGAAATAATGGCACAGGTGCACAATATGCCTATGCCGGAAAACCTCAGATGGGATATTATTCGAATCTTATGGAATCAAAAAATACGATTAGTGCTTCTTCAGTTGAAAAATATGGTCCTGAACGAGTTATGGCTGGTTATAGCAGCATGGGACCTACAAGAGACGGAAGGATAAAACCTGACATCATGGTTCCTGGCATGGGTTTCGGAAGAGATGAATGGTATATAGAATTTGATTCGATTGCTTTAGTAAACAATGGTACAAAGTATGTATGGCATTTTAATTCCGGTGATCCTACATGGGGTGTATTTTCGGACAGCAGGCATATTTTTGATAGAAAACAGGAAAATGGCCTTCTAAAATTTTCAGCCTGGACTCATGGCTGGGTTTTTAGTGATCAGATGACACCTGTTGGATCTGTTGTAAGTGATATCAATGATACGCTTGTTTTACGTTTACGTGTTGAAGGGGTCAATATGCCTGGTGCCCTTCCTGTATGTAGAATTCAACTGTATTGGAAAAGACCTACTGATCCATATGCTAAAGTAGGTCCAGGTTCTCAAGACTGGCATAGAATTTTATTTGACGTTCCTGTAAACAATCAGATGTATGATTTACGTATCCCAATTGGTGATATAAATGTTGTTGATTACACCCATGGTACGTGGGTAACAGGGGATATTTTAGAGAGTTTGCGTTTTGATTTTGTAACAAAAAACTGGGGAATAGTAAGCTGTAAACCTACTTCTGGTGTAGTAGAAAAAGAATATGCTAACACGTGGGGTAACTCAATAGCTGCACCTGTTGCTTCCGGTATTGTAGCTCTAATGCTACAAAAATACCGTGATGAAATAATTCGACCTTTTAACATTTCAGTAGGCAAAGATTCCCTCAATATCCATGATAATCCAATGTGGAATTCCACAGCACGCGGTATACTTATTCATACTGCTGAGGATATGATTGACACAATCGGCATACGAGGAGGATATCCAAATCCTGAATACCTGGCGCATGATGATAGTACGGTTACCGTGTACGGGAAAGGACCTGATTGGGCAACCGGATGGGGATTTGTTAATGTAAAAAAAACTTTGGATTGTATTGATAAAATAAAATTTATTGAAAATACAGTCGACCAGAACGATTCTTTAATCTTTGCAATGTATGTTCCTGAAAATACAGACTCTTTACGGACAACTCTTTGCTGGGACGATCCGGAACATCCCAACACAACAGAAGCTACTGCAATAATAAAAAAGCTCATAAATGATCTTAAGTTATATATGAAGCATAAGGAAACTGGTACTATTTCTCACCCTTGGGTAATTGACCATAATTGGATGCATATAGGTGTGATTCCTACAAATGGAATAGATAGCAATGTTACCAGACAGCTAATTTTAGATAATCCTGCATTTAGGGGAGTTGATACATTGAATAATGTAGAAGTAGTAGATATTGATAATCCTCCTAGTGGAATCTGGGAAATAGTAGTTAAGGGAGATAATATCGCACAGGACCAACATTTACAAGATCCTATTATGAATCAGGATTTTTCACGTATCTTTGATTTTCCTCTTATAGACGACACAACCAAAACAACCTGGGTTGTCGATGAACACGGCCTCGGTGATTTCCTCAATATTGACGATGCGATGGAATTTATTGCTGATAAAGATAATGATACAATTCTTGTGAATCCCGGCAATTATGAAATAGACAAATATATAACGGCATCAGGAAATAATTGTTTGTTGCAGCTTCAATCGGGTACTGATATTACCTTTACTTCTGAAGATGCAGGAATCCATTTCTCTTCAAAAAACAGTTATATTCTGGGCGCTGAAAATATAACATTAGACCCTCAGATTATTCTTTACAATACACCGGAGCCGCGTGATCCGGAGCCTGCCGACCGTGTTATCGGTTTATTTGCAGAAGTTAATCAGGCGTTAGAGGCAGGTGTTCCCGACCAGACAACTGTTATGGGGCCCGGTGAGTATAATACGTTCGGCCATGTGATTGAAGAAGGGTTAATTGGTGTGCTTTCCTCTTCAGATGCATTAAATTCCCAGAGTAATTCAATAATCAGACTGGGATTCAGAGGTGAAGATTATCCTGACAGTATACGCGCAGCCGGAAAACTGCTTATGAAAGATATACGATTTGAAGTAAATGACGATGCAGGATGGGGAGATGATGACGTTGCAGGAATCTGGGGACCTGACGGTGGCGAGATTCTTATAGAGAATTGTGTTTTTGAAAATTATTCAAATGACGGACAAATTACCACAACGATGTTCACATTGGGAAGACCCCATGAGCCATACTCAGAGGATTTGACAACCCGGTTCCCCAATTGCTCATTTATAGGTTTTGATGAAGCAATATATGCCTGGGCATGTACAACAATCGTCATGTCACCTGAATTTACCAATACAGCATTTATAAAGAACAGAATAGATTTGTTATATCGGGAAGGTTCTGAAGGAATCTGTGGGCTGGAGGCAAATCTTCTTAATAACCTTCAAATAGGAAATACTGTCTATAATATCGAATCCGAAATACAGCACCTTATTGACAGTATATGCGGCCCGTCACCGACACGGGTGGCCAACTATGTATTAAAAAATCCGAAAATGGTTGATCCGCTTGTGTCGGATTTTCGCCTGTCACCGGGTTCTCCACTGGTTGATGCCGGCACCGGCAATAACGATGTCGGCTCGTATAGTACCGATTTAATTTATATATTTTCAAGATTTCTTGACCTTGATGTTGTATTTGACAGTAAGGATACAATTGTTGTAGAAAACGGCGCTTTAATTAAAAACACATTGCCGGGTGTGGCGGTATTAAAGAGTAAATTAACACATAATTTGCGTCCAATCCATGAAATCAGAATAAATAAGAACTTTATCAACAATCCTTCCGTTATTAAAGTCACGGTAAATAATTCCGTGCCGGTACCGTCAGGATTACCCTGGGATTATAAAGTCCTTGACGCAAGGATAAATGGTATTGAATGCGCTTCCCTGATATATACTGACATGCCCTCAGTCGGCGGTTTAATATATGTTGATGTCGTGCCTGATAATAAGCCACCTGATGATGTGTCCGGAGTGTCTGTGGCAGACAGCGCTTCCGGTGTTAAAATCACATGGGATGCAAACACGGAGTCAGACCTGTCCAGATATAAAGTATATAGATATCCTACTAACACACCGGAAGAAGCTGAACAGATAGCTTCGATATACAAACTCACAACAGAATACTACGATTCAACCGGCTCGACACAAAATTTTGATTATGCAGTTGTTGCGTATGATTACACAGGTAATCAAAGTTACAGTGTTCTTTCACCATTATTTCCTTTAAAAGTAGAAATGAAGGATTATTATCATTGTTACAACTATAAAATCAAACCATTAGTAAGAATCACCAATTTATCAAACAGCAAGAGTTTAGAAGGTTTGAAAATACGAGTATGGTTTTCAAGAGAAGAGCGACCAACTAAACAATTCTGTTTATATAAATACTCATCATCAATTCCTGGTATCTATAGACATCTTGAATATCATCCTTTAGATCCCAATATCGCATATGTTGATATAGATCTGCCAGAGACTTATGTATTGTCACCAGGAGAAGTTTCAGATCCTTATAATATGACTTATAAGTTGTATTTTCAAGGTTATCCAGGTATGGATAAAACAAATGACTGGTCTTTACAGGGAATTGACCAATACTGGACTGAGACGCAGTACGTTACTATTTATGACAGTGACGGCAGGTTGATTTATGGTAGAGAATTTTTACCTGATGGCGCACACAATCATCCTCCGACCGGTATTTCATTATCAGATACAACAGTAGAAGACAGCCTCCCTGTAGGAACAGAGGTTGGCACTTTTACAGCAATGGATATTGATGTTAACGATAGCCATACATTTGAATTCGTGTCTGGGCAGGGAGATGACGATAATAATAGTTTTACAATCGACGGCAATATTCTAAAAACTAATGAGATATTTAATTATAATATTAAAAATACTTATTCGATTCGGGTGAGAACTAAAGATAGTTTTACAGAAAAGTTTGAGAAGCAATTTACCATTGCTATAAAAGAAGGGCCGGATTGTATTCCTGGTGATGGCACAATGGAGGAATGTGCTTATCAGCTTGATGGTTACAATTCAGAAGAAGTTACACTCGATTTAACCGGAAAAGGAGAATACTGGCTATACACAGACACATGGCCGTATATGGATGATCCCTGGTGGACTCCAAATATTATGATTTATTTAAATCATGCTGATGTTATTATACCGCCAATGACAATTATTGTAAACGGAATTTCTTACTATTATGGCGGAGGATGGTATGTAGCTATTGATATTCCAAATGAAGGTCCTTATACGATACAGATTCTTTCAAATGGAGGTCCGTTCAAGTTTAAACTGAGTAATTAGTTCTAAATATTGATTCTATAATCAAATATGGGAGGTGAAGGAACCTCCCTTTTTAATTTGAACACTATCACATTTAATGGGAATATTATTAAATTTATTTACTTGAATACTCTTCATGCTCTCCACTTTTCTTCATTCGTTAACTTTTAAACCACTGTAACAAAAAACCTCCTCCTGACGTTTTACTGTAGAGATCGCAATAATAATCCGTTTACTATATGGAGGGGACTATGCGTAGTAGAAGATACACCAATCCCGGCAATTCAGAGCTTGACTTTAAACCGTTCATGAACCTCATGGTCGTGCTGATTCCAATGTTATTAATCTCAGCGGAATTTGCACGGATATCGATAATTGATATTGATTTGCCCAAGGATCGAGGTTCAGATCCGACTATAAAACAGTTGGACCCAAGTGCCGAAGATAAAACGAATAAATTGATACTCACTGCGATTGTAACCGATTCTGCGATTACTGTCGGATCAAAAAGCGGATTCCTGCCGAGTATAACCTACCGTGAGTTTCATGAGTATGTCGCAGGGGATGACCGGCGAACGTTTACTGTTGAGCATACTCCCGGTGCCCCGGTGTTTCATCCGGACAGCAAACGGGAAATGAAGCTGAATGAACGGTATGAGATATGTCTCTATGCAACCGACACCGGTAATACTATTATGCATGCCTGGTATACCAGGGATAATGAGTTGTTACTGGATGCTGAAGGAAATCCGGTGTCTGCCCTTGCTCGCGGCGATACGGTGTATGCGCTGCATTTTCCGCAGAGAATGCTGGTTGTCTCAAATATGAAAGAATTTCAAAAAAGGTATCTCTCGGCATATGATGTGTTGAAAAGCAAACTTATGGCTGTAAAAGCTAGATATCCACATGTTGAAGACTCAACAGACATAATTATTGCCTCAGAGAACGAAGTAATCTATGATAAGATTATCAAGATCATGGATGTTGCACGCGAGTCGAATTTTCCGGATATTTCTATTGCGAAGTTGCGAAGCAGCTAGTCTCGGAATATTACTTAGTTAGTTTTTTAACAACCGCCCTCTCAGTCTTCACCCCCCAAATCCCATCAGCAACAAGGCGCGATGCTCGCTGGAACCTGATCAAAGCGCCCCGTGATTTCGGCCCCCATACCCCGTCGGCTTTTCCGGTAAGGTATCCGAGCTTTTTAAGAGCTTTCTGCCGGTCTTTGGTTGAGCTGAAATCATAGGTCGGCTGCTCTTCCTGTACCGTATTTACCCTGACCGCTTCAATCACGGTGCGCAGAGTATCGCCGGGGCAGGATGGCTTGCCGAACAGGTAATGGCCGTACAGGTCGCACTCTTTCCATCCCCACAGCTCTTTACATACCTGCCAGAGAATCAGTGCGGAAGTCATTTGCAGGCCGTTCGGCTCTCCGGATGAGGGATCGGTGACATGCTCCCCGTTAAACATTCCTTCAAACATGACCGCGAGGAATTCAGCATTCTCATCGCCTTTTCGTCCTTTAAATCCCTGTGACCAGGTTGCCTTATTAAGGTTATTACAGAGGACAATCTGTCCGTTTCGCCTGATAGCCAGGGTATAGCCGATGCTTTCCACGCCGCCCCTGCAGAGATGAGAATTCTTACTGGTGTGATACCGCGCAACACCTTCGATACTTCCCCAACCAAGTTCCTGATGCCATACCATACCCTTTAATCTCTTCACATTCCGTAATTTCCACTTCCTCCCGCGAGAATTTCTTCTCAATTTAGTCCGGCCGTCATACGGTCCGGGAATGGTAAGTCCTTTGTATACATCCTTCAGTTTTGATAATATTTGTAATTCCACAAGACACTCCTTTTTTTGAATTATTTTTAATATAACCTAAATTGAGCGATTGTTAGTATGGAATTGAATTTTTATAACCTCACCCCCAGCCCCTTCTCCTACCAGAGAGGGGAGAATTATTGGTGATTAAATATTGGCCTTATAAAAACAATACCTGTTTGGTACAATGTAATTTAAGTCACTATTATAATATAGCCACCTTATTGTACCCCTCTCTCTGGTAGGATAGGCTGCAGAGCGCAAGCTCAAGCTTTGCAGGAGGGTGAGGTTATAATATCAAAAGTCAACAAGTATCGCTCAATTTAGGTATAACTTTTATTCCGTATAATTATTTTAGCGAAAAATATAGTAGTTACCTCTTACTGTTATCAGATAAATAATAAAAACAGGTCATCATGTTTATTCAAACAGTTTTGCGGTAATCAATAAATAGGCAGTATTTTATACATTCTATCTTCTCGCTTGTTTAGAAAAATCTTTTCATTTTTATTATTATGTTTAAAGTCTTTTTCGAAACCTTCGGCTGCCAGATGAACGTGGCAGATTCGGATATGCTGGCGGACCTCCTTGCAGAGCGGGGATACCGGCCCGCGGCAGATGCTGAGGAAGCTGATTTGATAATTGTCAACACCTGCAGTGTGCGGGAGCGTGCCGAGAACAGGGCAAAAGTACGAATTGCACAATTTGCTGAGAAAAAAAGATCCACACAGCGGTTGTGGGTTGTCGGCTGTATGGCGCAGCGCATCGGTGAAGCTTTGCAGAAGGAAATTCCCGGCATAGATCGTGTTATCGGTGCGGAGCGGCTGGAATATATTGCGAATGACATCGATGCATTTCTTGCTGAACGAATGGAATCTGTGACCGCACAGGACAGCCTTGCTTATGGAATATCTTCTTTTTTGTCTATTATGCGCGGGTGTGACAATTACTGCGCCTACTGTATCGTTCCCTATGTGCGCGGCAGGGAGCATTCTATTCCGGCAGGGCAACTGAAAAGACAGGCTGAAGCTATGATTGCAGGGGGCACTAAGGAAATTACCCTTCTCGGCCAGAATGTTAATTCCTATTCGGATGCATCAAAGGATTTCCCGGATCTGATACGGTGTATACACGGCATTGAAGGACTTGAGCGTATCCGGTTTACCACCTCCCATCCGAAAGATCTCAGTGATAAGTTGATTCACACCATTGCAGACCTTCCCAAAGTGTGCAACCATATCCACCTGCCGGTTCAGTCAGGTTCGACCGGTGTTTTGGAACGGATGAACAGAAAGTATACCCGCGAACAGTATCTTGAGCGTATTGAGACAATCAAGAAGCTGATTCCGGATGTTGATATTACCACTGATGTCATGGTCGGTTTTCCCGGAGAGACAGACGGGGACTATACACAGACGCTCTCTTTATTTGAACAGGTGAGGTTTACTGCGGCGTTTATGTTTGCGTTTTCGATTCGGCCCGGAACCAAAGCTGCAACAATGGCGGATCAGATACCCGATGCGGTGCGAAAGGAACGGTTGAAAGCGTTGGTAGATTTACAGACCGGAATAACCAAGGAAACCTATGGCCTCATGGCAGGGAAAACGGCGGAGGTTCTTTTTACCCGGCAGCAGGATCGTAAAGACAGGGCATGGATGGGACAGGATAATGGGTGCAAACGAGTACTTCTCAGTTGCGAAGAGGACCTCGCAGGAATGATATTAAGAGTGAATATACTTAGAAGCACCGGCATGACATTAATTACTGAAAGGATCTCATCGTGAAATTTGTCAAGTGGGGACTCTTTTTTCTTCTTGCGTTTGTTATCTCATTTATCCTGCTCCGGACCTTTTCTCAGGAGGCTTTTCGGCAGATTGCCCCGGCTCGCGTGCTGGGATACCGCACCCCTGAGATTGCCATCTATTACTATATCGCAGGCGCGTTTGCCATAGGGTTATTCATGGGATTATTTATCGCTATCTATAATTATATTGCTTTCACTGCTGAAGGCATGAAGAAATCAAAGAGAATCAAAGACCTGGAGAAGAAGGTTGATTTCTTGAACGATCAAGTTGCCAGAATTGATCCCAATTTAGAATCACCTGACCTGATCAAGGAATCTTTTGAGGATACTCAATATAGACGTGATTTTATTAAAGACGAGACAGAGGAAGAAGAGGAAGGCGGGGAGGAAAATAATTCTTCAGATGATGATGAGGTTGATTCTTATTTAGGATAAATGTAACTATTCAGGTGATGTGACTTTCTCAGTGTCATTGCGAGCGAAGCAATCTCATTTTTCAGACGTAGGAGATTGCGTCGCTTCGCTCGCAATGACATTATTAAAAACGATACCTGAAAAGTTACGGATAAATACAAGTAATTTTCTTGGCGAGGGATGACACCACTCCTTTGGAGCACTATAGCCCCTCGCAAAAGCTAGCTGTCCACAATCACAACCCGGTTGGGATATCAATAAAAATCGTTTTAACCCTTAATTTTTTCCGGACATGCTCAGCGAGTAATTTCACTCCCACGGTTTCTGTGGCATGGTGTCCCGCAAAGATCACATTAATACCGGCGTCTTTTGCCATGTGGTATACCTCAATCTGCTCACCGGTAATAAAGAGGTCAAGGCCGCATTTGATTGCCTCTTCCATATGGGCGAGCCTGCCACTGCATGAAACCAC
>CBDVBE010000213.1:0-10955 GCA_965372145.1 uncultured bacterium
GCTTCTCGACCAACTTGTATGTGTTAATTGTTTTTAAATGTAAAATATGAATAATGCCAAATTATATGCAAAAAGAGATTAGTATGCATCCTCTCCTCCTGCAAATACAGATAATAAATATAATATAAGAAAAAAGGCAGGTTGCTAAAAACCTGCCTTTTTTCTTATCAGAATAAATTCCAGATAATCGCCAGCTTATTCTTTAACCTCACGGGTATTTGTCAGTTTTAGATTATCAAGCTTGAATTTCCCCATGGTCCCTGCAACGGCCGGCCGAAATTCAACCGCGGTCACCGCATCAAGGTCTAGTTTGTTATTAAGGACTGCATCAGCCTCCTGATAATAGGGATACTTTTTAAAATTCCTCAAGGGAAGCAGTATATCATTCCACCCTTTTTTACAGGTAACGCTTGCCACAAATGCTTCCTTGCCTGAATCATTGATATGAATCCGGATAATTTCCTCATCCCGTTCCGTATGAAAGTCAAAACGCAGAGCCCAGTGTTTAGACCAATTGCGCATTTCCATTGGTGCACTGTGTTTGGCAAAAGGATATGCTACATATCCCCAGTCATTGTTGGCATATTCTATTTCGAACATCTTTTTACCGAATTTTTCCCGTAGGCTCCGGTCTTCCTGATCGATAACTTTGAAGAAAATTTCCGACTCTTCACCTGAAACAGCCGACCACATTGCCTCTTTAGGGTCCTCAAAGTCAAAAATAACAAGATCGGGTTCTTCTGATTTAAAAGCATTCCAGTAATCATCAGGATCAACATACCCCGGAACTTCTTCAATGAATGAAATATCATCAACATAGATTGTTACCGGTATCCCGTCTTCGAGACGGTTGCCGTATTTATCAGACGAAAAACATAGTTCCGTTATCCTGCCCCAATCCACTTCACCGGGCACCTCCATCTTCTTATTTTCATCCCACCAGTTACCCTGTGAATCGAATTCCTTGAGGGGTATCATAAAATAGTGCCAGTTCGTGTCAAGTTCAGCGAAATCCCGTAACACAACGTTTGTCTGGACCATTTTATTGTCACTGTTATCATCCAGTAAACCGACAAATACCTGGGTGACGTCCTTTCCGAATTTCGCCCAGAAAGCAAGGCCGGCTTTAGTTTTTCGCGCTTCTGATAAATCTACTTTTTTACCAAAGTTGATATTTATCCCGGAATAATCGGTATTATCGAGGTAAATACCAATGACACTGGGATTTTTCTCAGTATCAGTTGTTTTCTGGATTCTTTTTGCAGTTTTACCACCATAACCATGTGAAAACATATTGCCGGTGATATCATCCTGAAAAACTGTTGTCATGATCTTCACTTCCGGGCGTTTAGCCACTGGTGGCAACGAAATAATTTCCTCACGCTCATCCCAGTACTCCTCTTCAACATCAGGCGCCGGCTCAAACCGGTCTTTTATAATAAAAACGTCATCAACCCAAATGCTGAATTTCTTATTATCACCCTTCTCAATGGTAATTTCAAACACGCCGACTTTATCCCAATCAAACCGCATCGGCACTTCAATCTGTTTTTTCTCATCCCACCACATACCTCTCTTGCCGAAATCAGCGAGCGGAATACTGAAATGAGTCCAATCCGATGTAATATCATTGTATTTATTCAACGGTACTTTAACTCGTACCAGGTAGCCGTCACCATCTTCATCATCACCGAGTTCAGCGCAGGCAATTTCTCCACCCACAGACCCTTTAATCCAGAACTCCAAAGCTCCGGCCCGGTAATAAGGTTTTAAATTGTATAATGTATTCCATAATTCAACAGCTCCACCGGAGTAATCATCCGCTACAAGATCCATACGAAGGGCAACTTCGCCATTCTTACCGGATTCCTCTTCAATAAACACCTTTGATTCGTCCGGATAGTGCCATTCATACCCGCCTGCAGCAAACTCTTCATCAAAAAAGCGGTACACGATATCAGGATCTTCTATCTCCTTCTTCTGCGCTTCAAGCTTTGCGAGCACTGAAGGGAGCGGTTTAATCTGTAACCCACACCCGCAGAAGAAACTTATTATTAGTAGTATACTGAACCAACTTCGTACTTTCATTTACGATATCCTATTTTAGAAATTAACCGTAAGGTAAAGATCAGTTTGCCATTGTCTGAAATCACTCAGTGCTGCATCAGAAGTCGCACCGGGCATTTCATCCGCGTCATCCGTATGTAAGACATCCGTGAAACCAAAGGAGCCGGTAATCGTACCACCTTCAGCAACTTTATATTCCAAACCAACTGCCCAATGGATCTCCTTTAATGCTGCATACAAATGCCGAGAATAAAAAGGGTTATAATAATTCTGTGTAGTCTGCAATAATTGAAATCCACCGAGCAATGAAGCTCTCTTCCAGAATGTCCAGTAGAGTCCGGCATTGACAAAATCAACAGCTACAGAGTAAAGTGTTGCAGGGTATGATGCCAATCCTTCATTCTTTGCGTTCGATACTGTATAGCCGCCGGAAAAAACAAATGGATACGGCCACCAGTTTCCGAGCCTGGCGATATCAACTGACAGGCCGCCGCCTACTTCATAGTAATTTGTTTCGGGCAACTTTCCTATTGAAGTGTCAACTACCATTCCTACAATTTCATCCAGATATTTTGCTGTGATTGAAAATAGAAGCGCTTTATCAATAAAATCGCCGGACAATGTTCCCTGAATACCCTTTCGGTTCGGTGTTGCAGGACCAAAAGGCATAACGAGATAGAGTGCAGGATCCAAGGTGTCTGCTATTTCCGACAACTCTTCCTGATTTAACAGGCCGTTTGTATAGGCTATTTTACTCTGAGGACCTTTGAACCAGGCTGTATTACTCACATTCTGTGCATTTTCCGACGGGCAGAATTTAAATACCTGTCGATATAAGATATCAAAGGTAGAATATAAAGACCCATTATGCGGGTCATTTTCTGAATTCATTATTCTTGCAGTCAGCAATGATGGGGTCTGAGTCAGTTCATTCCTGTAGTGAAGACCCGTTCGTAAATAACCAAAGGTGAGATCAAGATTACCGGCGGAACCCAATCCTACATGCGCTGAGAGATCAACGGTCCATGCTGTACCTTTTGTTGTTGCAGCGCCTATTGTTGAATCCAGACCAGTAAAAACGGTATCAACAAATATTGAATCACTATCCCACCATAATGAGTCATCAAAGGACCAAGACAGCTCACCATTTACTGCAATATTGAATTTTTCCGGATCAATAAATGGAGCTGTTCCAAATCCGAGCCGCTGTGCGTGGATTAAGGTCTGCTGTTTTAATATAGTGGCATCATCTTCAGAGGTATCCTGAAAACTATATCGTGAATCGAAGATGTCAAGTACTGACCCGCCAACTAATAGATCAGGAATAATCTCCATATTTAAATTAGTACCGAGCAAATATTTATCCATTATGGCATCTTCATAATATTGAGCGATTTTACTATCGGTTCCCACACCGGCAAGCCTCAGCCGTGTACCGAGTAAATTGAAATGAACCTCTTTAAAGATAGGAACAATCTCAGCATCAAAATTAAAATTTACTCCCTGCAGGACCCTTTCATTATCCCCGAGAAAAACCTCATTCATAGCTTGCCTTCTCAATTTCGCGAAGATCTCCGGCTCATAGGCAATATCAATATCGGGTGAATATAAGGTGAGAGGGGTGTATTTCTGTTTGAAATCTCCGATACTGTAACTGAATACGTTTTTCACCAGTCCGTCAACACTGATCCAGCGGGCAAAAACCGGACTTTTTAGTGATGAGAAGAAGTTCCGCCAATCCTGATGCAGGCGGAATATCAGCCGCCCCTGTAATGCGGTGTTCGGCCGTGCGGAAATATCAAAATCTACCGAAGTATATTCAACATTCTCATCCTTCCTGTAGTTCTTTTCAACCGCATTTCCTTTTACCCGTGATAAAAGAAACTGAGAACGGAACTCTCCGCTAATATTGATACCGGCTTTCGATATTACTTTTCGAACAGTTTCCTCAATCCTGTCAAGCCGCGAATCATCAACCGCTTCGACACTGTCTTCAACAGCCCATGCTGAGATACCAAGTATGAGCACTCCACACACAATTTTTCTAATCATTGAGAACCCCTTCGCACCCGGTTTTTTACTGTTATTTTTTTCTTTCATAGTTCATATCCATACTTGAAAAGTTATTAAAAGAAGGTTGTAATTTCCATAGAAATTAAAAACCATTTCATATTATTTTCATTATGTTCGACATCTTTATGTTTCATCCATTTAAAACGCGTATGCAGTCCTACACGGTCAAGTGCATCCCAGTCAAATCCAAGTCCATAGGCAACATCCTGATAATTTATTGGAACGCGCTGAAAAATCGGATTATCCGTATCCTCGCTATTATTCGATTCGCTTCGATCCACATTCATCCATGCTTTATCAGAACGCCAGGTTTCATAGCCATACAATCCTATGATATAGAATTTTTTCGATAGGGCAATAGCCGGTTCAAGCCTGAGATACAATGACCATAGTAATACATCATCATCTTTTTCACTGAATGCAAGTGCTTTTGGATGAGTAGAAACACCGCTTATACCCAGATAGCCGCCTACAAAAAAATCATTTTTATAATGAATGAGAGGGCCTATGTCGTAAGAACCGTCAATTTCAAAATTGAATGAATATTTTTTATGCATGGGTACAAAACCATTTAAATCCGTATACACGGTACCGGTTGTATCGAAAACCTTAATCATTTGAACGGTTTTGCCATGAATCACCGTATCTTTCATAGTAGTATCTATACTCATACCCTCAATGCCGGCAAATCCCTCTTGAACTTTTTTATCCGCAACAAATCTTACAGTATCCACTAAGACAAAACTCCGGTCACGCTGTATTTTTCCTGTTGTACATTTATAATTCATAAGGAGATCAAGCGGATCGGTATAGGGGACAAATCCTTCGTATACTGATAAATAGTCCGCCCGCAGTCCGCCTTTATCAGGTCCCTCATCAAGATGCGTGGCACTTCCCGCTTTAGCCCCTCCTTCTATATGCTGTTTAGGATCATAACTTTCATCACCAAGGCGGCGGTCATACTTGACATCGGGGTATGGAAAATCGATCGTACCGACCCCCCACTTTGCATAAGTGGATAGAAGAATAGAATTTAAATCCATGCCGTTGAGGCGGTAGGGGAAAAACAGCAGGTCACGGGCCTCTTGCAATTGAAGATGCTGTCCATATTTCACCTTAAAATGTCCATACCCGCGGAGCTGCGGCGACACTGACAGCCACCCGCCGGCCATGTTCTGAAAATAGGGAGACGCTTCACTGGGGCCGACAAAGGTACCTGCGCCAAGAAGATTGGTCCCGAAGGCATAAAATGCATCCATGGGGCATGCCAGAGAGAAAGGAGAATAGAATCCCGGACTTATATAGGCAAGATCCGATTCAAGAATGACCTTTGAATTAAACTTCAGTTTTGCATAAATCGCTGGTATAAAATTTGATGATGTTGTTTCCCGCTTTTTAATAGTTATAGGCAGTGGCGGATCATTAACAAAGGCAGTTTGAATTGTGTCTCCATATATCCAGTTTGTATCAACCCTGCTTAAGCCGATATCAGCATGCAATTCGAATTTCGACCCGATATTTCCCCTCAGGTCAACTGAAAAAACCTGGCATTCTTTATAGTACCCTTTACCACAATCCAAAGGTAATGTATCGGCATATTCTCCCGGGCCTATATATCCGGACGGCAAATGTGAAGATATCGTAGAATCAATTATATTTCCCGTGAGAGAATCGATACGATAAAATTTGGCTTCTGTAAACCAATTAGGGCCTTGATATTTAGGAGGGTATGTACGATCGTAGTATTCCAGGTCAAACATGGTATTGAAAAAAATACCATACGGATTCTGCGCATAAATAATATCTTCCGATACATGAACATTATTATAGTTCAATCCAAGGGTAACACTCTTCATCTTTTTCGCTAAGCGTGTGTGGAAAATATGGCGGTATGAATCCCCGGTTCCCGTTTCAATAATATCGCTCATTAAAGTATCATTTTCTGCTGCATAACCAAGATCTGTGGCAAAATCCATATATTCCCGTTCAAATTTATCATATTCCATGAATTTGCCATAAACCAGATTCAAATAAAAATCTAATGGTAAGTTAATACTCTCAAGATTTATTCCATCAAAAGCTTTTTTATGCCAGGCAGCACGGCCTATCTTTTCACCTTTTGCGATATTATACTCATAATAGCGGGAGATAGGCTGCTCTATCTCATAGGGAAGATATTCCCACCCGAACATACGCCCCTGGGCTTTCCAGATTGTAAAAGGCGATGCTTCGGTCCAGAGTATATTTCCCATTTTCAACCAGAATGAGAATGGAACAGTACGAATCGCAATACCGGCACACATATCCTCAAATACATTAGTAGGCCATCCAGTGGCATTGTGCTTTTCCTGTGAAGGAGAAAGTCCTCCATTGTAATCTGGAACTCTATTACCAGGAAAAGTATGCGAAAAACCAAATCGAGACCATAAAATGGTATTTCTTCCGGGCCGGACAACAAGTCCGAATCGCAACACACTTGCCTCCCAACCAGTCTGCAGGTATGACTGGTCACCGCTGATCTCTTTATTTTGTGTACCCTCGAAAGTATGCGGCCCTAAATAGTCCGGATAAGTGGTAAACAGGTGGTACTGGCCTTTGAGACGAGCCTCGCCGCTGAACTGCACCGGTTTTGAAGCACCGGACATAAGAGTGGAAAGTACTTTCTGCTCCAGATAGGGCAGAGTATTTTCAATACTATCCATCTTTTCTGCATCAGTCCGGTGATCTTTTACTGTTGATTTTGCATAAAGCGGTGTACTCATTCCGACTAATGAGATAATAACTAATGCCAGAACACTTCTTCTGAAATATGATACTTTATTCTTCAATCAAACCTCCCCACCTGTAGTGTTAGTGGGAACAAATTGTGTGGTATATTTGTGGCAAAAATTCAGTATGAATATACTATGCTTCTATAGTCAAAACAATAATATTTTCTGGTTGTAGGTTAAATGTCATTTATTTTCATTGAAAAAGTAAATTGAGATTTTATCCTCTTTTTTCAAATATCTTTTCTAGAATATTCACATGGAAAAAACAGATGAATTACCATGCCCCTTACTCAGTAGTATAATATTTTTTTTAAGTCGACGCAATCATATTTTACAAAAAGTGTATTCATTCAGTACACAGTACACATTACAATTATTATTCCAACCATTTTACATACGATTGTATCTTATTCAATATCAGCCTATTGCACGCCACTACTGCTTCACCACTTATCATAAAATGCACATGCAAATAAAATTATCCATAAAACAAAGAAAAATTTAGTACACGACGGTTAATTGAGATAGTATTAATTATGAAACCTGGAAATAATATTTAAAACCTATAACAGCAATCAGAAAACAGAAATCAGAATACAGAATGATAAAAAACAATTACTTAACCAAGATAAACGAACAGTAGGAAATTTATTTCTAGTATCTCTTATGCCCTTCAGGGTAAGAAGTGGAACATGGTGCCCGATATGGGTACAAGGTGCCAGCTTGTCTGGTAGAAAATTATTTCTACGGCACTAAATAGCTAAAGTCATAAGAAATAAAAATCTTGTCAGTAATGGATTGGGTACTTACCTGGTAATCCATTCCTTATGAATATCCGGAATATCATTCAGTAATTGAATGGTGTGTTCATTCTTAGGGTTCAATGCAACATCATCGGGATTTCCCTGCTCTACAATTTTCCCCTGATGCATAATAAACATTCGATCACTCACATAATAGGCCAGACCTATGTCATGGGTAATAAATACGATGGTCATTTTAAGCTCTTCTTTAAGCTTCATTAAATAATCAAGAATGTTTGCACGTACACATGCATCAACCATACTTGTCGGTTCATCAGCAATAAGAACTTTAGGCTTTATCGCAAAGATCCTTGCGAGCAGCATTCTCTGCATTTGTCCACCGGAGAGCTCAAACGGATACTTTTCTTCAATTTCTGAAGGCACAATATTAACAGCCAAAAGGGCCTGGTCAACACGCTCTTCCATCTCTTTATCAGAAGGTTTTTCTTTGAAAATACCAAATGAGCTTTTTAATTGTGATCGAATTTTAAAAAACTGGTTAAAACAACTAAAAGGGTCCTGAAACACCGATTGCACTTCGCGCCAGTGCTTGCGTTGGTCAACAATTGGTTTGCCGTGATAGAGTAACTCACCTGAAGTTGGTTTTATCAGGCCAAGCAGTATCTTTGCCAATACGCTTTTACCACAACTGGAGCCGCCCACTATAGTTATTATTTCCTGATCTGCTATAGTAAAGCTCACATCATCGATTGCTTTAACAAATTTTTTCCCATGGCCAAATGTACGGGTAACATTAGTCGCAGTAAAAATGGTAGTCTCATTCGGCATATTTGCACCTCACCTGTCTTTCTCCAACAATGCGTATTTCCTGTTCTTCATCTTTACAATCTTCCCTTACAACCGGGCATCGCTCCGCAAACCGGCATCCCGATATAGGTTTAGCCAGGTTAGGTGGCGCCCCCTCAATAGCTACAGGCTTCTTTTGTTTCTGACCGGGTTCCGCACTAAGCATGGCGCCCATCAGAGCTTTGGTATAAGGATGCCTGGGATCAAAAACAACCTGTTCTGTTGTACCCAATTCCACAAATTGCCCTGCATACATTATAGCAATTCTATGCGCGACATGCCGCAGGAGAGGGAGTTCGTGGGTAATAAATATCATTGTGGAAAATATCTTTTTTTCTAAAAGCTCAAACATCAATTTGATTACAGCTTTCTGGGTAGTCACATCCAGAGCGGATGTCGGCTCGTCGGCAATAACCATACTGGGATTTAACAGTGTTGTAAGCCCGATAACAGACCTCTGTCGTTCACCCGCAGTGAGCTGTATAGGAAAAGAATTAAGGACTTTATCCGTTTCCATACCAAGCATGCCAAACCGCTCATGCAGTCTCTTTTTGATTTCTTCTTTATTGCCACCTTTTTCATGACTGTTTATTAAATCCTTGGCCAGATCTTTAACTTTTCTTGTAGGATTCAATGCGTTAAAAGCACCCTGCGGGATTATTGACACTTTTCTTGCTAAAACATTCTTCCTGACATCCTGGGGAGTCCGTCCCATAAGGGATTCACCTGCCACGCGCACATCTCCGGAAGTAGGATGTAAAGGTGGTATAAACAGTCCCATTAAACCATTAACCAGGGTGGTCTTGCCGCAGCCGGACTCACCGGCAATACCAAGGATTTCTCCTTCTTCCATAGAGAAAGTGACTCCGGAAACAGCGTGTATTTTTTCATTAAACCTTGTAAGATAGTGAAGACTAAGGTTGTCAACTTCAAAAACTGGCATAAAATCTCCTATTTGCGTAAGCGTGGGTTGAATACACCTTCCAATGCTGTATTTAATACATACATTGCAAAAACAAATACTGTTATTAATATGGTAGCCGGTATGAAAGCCCACCATGCTCCATCACCCAACGCTTCATTTCTCATTGCCTGATCCAGAATAATACCAAGTGAGATAGTGTCATAAGGCCCTAAGCCAATCATGCTTATACACGATTCCGTTAAAATCCCGGAAGTAATTTGTATTATAAAAACCATAAATATATAAGACAAAAGATAGGGTAGAATATGCAGCATTATAATTTTAAATGTGCCGCACCCATTAATTCTTGCAAGATTAATATGGTCCCTGTTTTTTAAACTGGACGACTCAGCACGAACAGACCTTGTCGTCCATGACCAGGTTGTAAGACCGATAATTACTGCAATAAGGTTCAGGGATCGTCCTTCTTCCAGACTGGCGCTTATAAGTATCAACACAACAAAAGATGGTATGACAAGAAACAGATTTGTAACCAGGTTAATTAAATCATCAATCCATCCGCCCTTATAACCGGCATAAACACCAAGCAAAGTTCCAACAGTAGTCGCAATAACACCCGCCACCAGGCCAACATACAACGAGGAACGCAGACCAACGATAAGCAATGACACAAAGTCAACCCCAAGATGATCCGTACCCATAAGATGTTTAGCGGAAGGCGGCATATACGGCATCCCGACACGTGTTGAAATATCTACATTATAAAAGACAGGGCCCAGAACAGCCAAACCGATCGTCACTAAACAAAGAATTAAACCGAATAAAAAACTAGGTGATTTCAATAGATTTTTTAATAATTTCATAATGTATCAAACCTCCAGCCCTGCTTTTACACGCGGATCAAATAAACCGATCAAAATATCAACACTGAAATTGGCAATAAGAACAGTAATTGCTACGAGAAGAGCACCTCCCTGAATAACCGGGTAATCATTTGCCTGAACAGCGTTCAAAAGTGCTGTTCCCAGCCCGGGATAGGAAAAAATCATCTCCGTTATTAACGCGCCACCGATCATCACTCCCAATTGAAGCGCCAGCCCTGCCAACTGAGGCAGCATAGCATTTCTAAAAATATACATAACGATTTTGCTCTCTTTAATTCCAAGCCATTGCGAATATTTAATATAGTCCGTACCCAGTTCATATATACCCATAGACCGCATCCCTATAGCCATCCCACCAACCATAACAGGAAAAATCGAGAAGAAGGGCAATGTGTAATAGTAGGCTGCGCTGGAGATAAACTCCCAACTGAAACTTGGAACAAGACCAATAGCATATCCTCCTGTTGGAGGAAATAACGTCCAGACAATTGCAAACTGATACACCAGTAACATACCAAACGCGAAAAATGGAATAGAGGTAGCTAACAGGGATAGCGGGTAAAACACGTTGTCTAATACCCCGCGCTTATATGCTGCCAAAGCTCCTAATAAATTTCCAATAATC
>CBDVBE010000214.1:0-10873 GCA_965372145.1 uncultured bacterium
TATCTCCGGGGTAATTTGTGAAATTACGGTTTCAAAACATAACTTTCTTTTGTATATTCTTCTTATCACCACCACAGTTTACACACAATTTCCTGACGAGGCGTGCAATGCAATATTCCTTCGCTCGAATAGTATTAATACATTTCACACTTATAGCATCATGTGCTGTAGCAGGTACTGCCGACACTTTACAAAAAGCAATTACCACAAAAGTAACACCATATTATTCAGAGCCGCAGTCTGGTTTGCTCCCCAAAGGCTATTTGAAAAAGGGTAAAACGCACGCAATAAGTGAAGTTACGGTAGATACGGTTGGCATACCCTGGTTCGGTATTGTTATACAAACAAAAAGTGCCTGGAGCCCTGCGAAGTACTGGAATTATGTATCTGGAATTGATACCGCAGCCTATATTGAAGGGAAACAGGGTGATGAAGATAAAAAACGACGGTTGCGTATCCTCAGGGAACACCGTGACTGGCCTCGAAGAATTATTCGCACTGTTCGCTTCGGCAGGATTTGCCTTGACATGACAGGAGAACAGCTCATTGCCTCATGGGACGAACCATTTCTGAAGCGTTCGGCATTCACCATCGGACTTGGCAGCCATGAAATATGGTTTTATAAAAATCAAAAGGAATTATTTACTGCTGTAGTAGTAAAGAATGATAAAATAATCGGCTGGTCAAACTAAAACTAAGCGTTCACAGAACGCTGGAATTGCGACGTCCTGAGCTTGTCGAAGGGGAAACTGGAAATTTGGTATTCATGCTTTTGTACTATTTATACTAAAGCATAACATTGAGTATAAACGAACAATAGGAAATTGATTTCCATTGGTAGTTTATACACTATGTGTAAAAGCAGAAAGGTCATTTCCATGCCCTTCTGCTTAACTCACTGTGATAAACATCCAATTTCAAACCTAACCGCTACAAATATTCTTAAAAATCACAAAAGGGGAGTGTCACATTCCCCTTTTTATTTCACCTTCCTGGATAAGTCCGGTTAATTCGTCGTGTATATATCATACCGTGTTCTCTGATTTTAAAATGAAAAACGGTATAAAACGTATCGATATTCTTTCTTTCTTTAATTAAATCTAAGTAATTTATTTAAGCAAATATCTATGTCGAAGAATTAACCCAGCCGTATCGAAAACAGGAGAGGGTTTATAAAAGAGGTTGATAAAACTAAAATATGTATTAGTTTACATAATATATATTATGCGCCATGATATATAATTACCTCACAATATCAAGATGTTAGGTTGTTTTCAATCGATTGGAAATTATAGGATTTTACCCTTTCCTATTTATGACTCATTCTTAATCAATTTAATCTTTGATCTGTTATTTACGGCATAGATCATTTCTAATATATTAAATTCAGCTAAAGTTATAATTTTATCAAATTAATTTTAAGCACATCCCTTTTTAACTCCTCTCAGACGTTTTTGATAATTTCTTCTCCATTGTCCCTTTGAAATTTCTATTCAATTGGTAAAATATTGGGCTGATTTTTAAAGAATACCTAAGGAAGGCCTTTCTAAATACCTGCAAGACAGAATGAATAAGTATATCATGACATATGAGAGGAATACTATTTATTTTTTTCTATTTATCCAATTATCAATATATTAAGGATTAATAAATTATAGCCAATTAAAAACTTTTTTGAGGTTTAAAGATATAAATAGTGTTATCTCTAATTATTACAAGGCGTTACAATAGTTTACATAATATTATCTATCAATGCAATTTGCACGTCCATTACATTTGTATTCGTTGGCCCGTTCCTTACCAGGGCATTTATTTTATCGAAAAATGAATAACTGTCATGCATTTCAAGTGCTTTTTTTGCATCATTTATATAATTATAATTGTTTGATTTCAAAGTAGTTAAGTTCACAATTGCTCCTGCAGCATCAGTTGGCCCGTCAGTACCATCGGTCCCGCAGCTCAGCAGGGTAACTATACACCTGTTTTTCAACTCAGAAACATGCCGTTCGAGTTCCAGTGAAGCTGCAAGTGCAAACTCCTGATTCCTCCCTCCTGCCCCAACAGTTTCTCCCAAAGTAACTGTTGTCTCTCCCCCGGAAATAATACAGTGGTTTCTGAAAGGATCCTTTGTATAGATTCTTAATAAGTCCGAAATATACTTTTTTGCAGCAAGTTTTGCTTCTCCATATATTGTTTTATTTAAACTGGTTACGGAATAATTCATTTTTTTTGCCTTTTCAACGGCTACACGAATAAACTTTCTGTTATTTCCACAAACACAATACGTTACGTGTGAAAATGAATCATTATTTTCTACCACTCCCCTATTATTATGTAAACTATGCTCAAGATACTGAATAATTATCGGCGATATTTTATCTCTAATTCTATATTTATCAATCACTTGTATTGCTTGTTCAACAGTCTGATTATTGGGTGAAAAAGGTCCTGAGGCTATTATTCCCGGATCGTCACCTATAACATCTGATAAGGAAAACACGCAAACCTGCGCAGGAAAAGCTAAATGCGCTGCTTTGCCGCCTTTTATTTGAGAAATTGGTTTTCTAACGCAGTTGATCTCCCCTATTGAAGCACCACAGCCAATTAAAATCCGATTCATCTGCTTCATATCTTTGAGATGAATACCCGCAACAGGCAAAGCCCACAACGACGAGCCGCCCCCCGAAAGTAAAGCTATAACAAGATCGTTATTTCGAGCGCTTACCAATAGAGAATAAACTTCTTTTGCCGCAGCGACACTGTTCGCATCGGGCTCAGGATGTCCGGCCTCCACAATGGTGACACACGACTGCTTTCTCTTGTGTAAATACCCATAGTTAACAGCAGCAATTCCCCCTGTAATCCTTTCGCCGACACACTCCTCAACCGCCGCAACCATGGGTGCTGCAGCCTTGCCGCAGCCAACAACATACATATTGTTGAGCTTGTCAATATTATATTCCTTTGTCTCAATTGAGCAGCAGGATACAGTAAGAATGTTATTCCTTACCTGCAACACCTCACGGATACACTGATACGGATTTACCGCCTCAAGTGCCTCCTTAAAAAGCAGGATTACTTTCTCTCGTTGCGTTACCGGACGTTTCACTTCGTTACCATTCCAATCACGGCTATTCAAATTCGACTATTGTCATATTTAAAATATAATTGTATACTTTACTGAGGTAATTGCAAAAGTCGAAATACAACAGAAAAAAATCCTTATAAGTCCCTTATTAAGGGATTTAGGGATCCCAAAAACGACTTTTGCAATTACCTTTACTGTCATATAATTTAATCAGAATCCAACTGTGGGCTCTAGTAAATGGAAATTGAATTAGCCACGAAAAATGATTATCAGATTATCCGGATTACCGAGGATATCCGGCTGGATACCAATATCGTTGACGTGAAAACTATCGTGGAAGAGATGGTCGAAGAAGGTATCTATAACTTTGCCATATCACTAACTCCGGGATCACACCTTTCATCAATGTCAATCGGTATTGTTCTGCAATGCTTTTCATTGGTGAAAGATAAAAATGGCAAATTTGCCCTGGTCAATCCCAATGAGGATGATGAAGAGCTTCTGGAGGTCCTGGGGCTTACATCATTGATTAAAATATGTAAATCAGAAGATAATTTGTAATGTATCGAATACTATAAAACGGACTGACTATGTTTGAATACCGAATAGAAGATGTACATGAAGGAATGGTGGTCGGCAAATCCGTTTTCGACAGTAATCAACGGCTTGTTCTAGCAAGAGGATTTCGTCTGCAAAAAGAACATATCTCCCTTCTGAAAAGTAAAAATATCACCTCGCTTTATATCGATGTAGAACAATCTCAAAAGGTTGTTACCCAATCCGTCATCTCGGAAAAGGTTAAGAAAGAGCTGTCTGCAACAATAAGCAATTTTTCAAAAGACGTTGTTAATATTATTGACAAAGCTGTACAGAACAAGAAGAATATCCAGGAAGTTATCAAACAGGAAAAAAACTTTATCAACACAATTATTAATAATAGCGGTGCGGAACGGGTGATAATAAAGGTTATCGATGATATCATACGTGAACCCTGGTCGGTAATTAATCTGGAAATGATCAGGGAACACAGTGATGCATTCTATAATCATGTGTTATCGGTTACGGTTATTGCACTCTGCATCGGACACAAATTCCGTTTCACCCATGAAGAATTAAAACAGCTTGGCATGGGAGCACTCAACTATGATATCGGCATGCTTGCAGTACCGAAAGGAATCCTGGATAACGATACCAAGCTTACGGCAAAGGAACGTGCATTACTCATGCAGCATACGGTGTACGGGTATATGATGTTATCCGATATCCATTCGATTCCAACGACAAGCGGGAATGTCGCTCTCTATCATCATGAATTCCAGGACGGGTCCGGATTTCCCAAAGGACTGAAAGGTGGAAACCGCCCCCCTTTAAAAGCCATGCAGAAAAAAGGGCTCATTCCCCGGTTTGCCGAGATCGTTACTGTTGCAGACACCTATGATATGTTTACAAATGGCAGAAAGCATTTTAGTCCCGGAATGGAACCGTTACAGGCAATTCAGAAAATGATCGAAATGCGGAGAACAAAACTTAATTTTGAGATAGTACGAACCTTTATTTCTATTCTCCCTATTTATCCAGTCGGAACACGTATCCGGGTTACAGACAGCCCGAGGAATGAATTTATGGGATGTTATGGCGTCGTGGCTAACTTCCGTCCGAAACAAATATTTAAGCCGACCGTTATCCTCGTTGAGTCGAAATACCAGAAACGCCTTCCAAAAACTATGACCCTCGATTTTACTAAGCATAAAGGATTTACTATAGAATTAGCGTGATTATTTATTTCCTTTAATAATGTTATCATACAATAAAATATTCTTCACTGCTCACCTGACTATATGTTAAATTATAATGCATAAGCATACTCCTATTTGGTGTCTGTCCATCCGGAAACGTCATTCACACCTTTGGTGCACTATAGCCCGCATGTTTTTAGCGGGGGCTCGGTGAGCGACAGCAAATACTCCATGCCTTAAAACATCAAAAAAAGTGGATTGGCTCCAGGGCTGCATGCAGTTGTACTCGCCTCTGCTTTGCGGTCCGGCTAAAAGAATGCCGGAATGACATTCTCGGACAGGCACCATTTAGCAATATTTATTACCCCAAATACTATGAAAAAAATTATTGATGTCAATACCGGTGATGTGAAAACAGGAGGCTCCGATACCCTGTTAGTCGCTCATGCTATAGGCTCCTGTATTGCAATTGTCGCATACGATCCTGAAAAGAGAATCGGCGGAATTGCCCATACAATGCTCCCAGGAAGGGCACCACCTGATACAAACACAATAAAGACACGATATGTTTATGATGCTTTTGAGGAACTTATTTCCCAATTGGAACATGCCGGTGCGCAAAAAGAACGGCTTTGTTTTTGTATTGCCGGTGGCGGAAATGTTCTAAAGCGTTCCGATGATTTAATCTGCCAAAACAATATCAGCTCCGTCACCGCATGTATTGAAAATGCGGGATTCTCGATTAAGGCCAAATCTCTTGGCGGAACAATCAGGAGGAAATTGAGATTTGATATTGATTCCGGCATTCTTTATTATGCTGAGGGTGATGAACCGGAAACTGTTTTATACAGACACCCTTTTGAAAAATAATAAAATCTCTTTACGTTTGGATGTATATTACGATAGTATTATAATCGGGTTACCATCACATCATACCGGATTGCCTTCCGGTGGAAATTACCATTAATGGAGGCAATTATACCGTGGCGATACCAGAGAATAAAAAAAATAACACTAGTCAAGATGTAATCACACCGGTTCCGCGCTATCTTTTTACCCTCATACCGCTCCTTGCCCTTCTTATCTTAGGTACTATTGGATATTCCTTCTATACTGTCTTCCAAACCAGGAATGTTTTTTTACCTTCAGTGGATGCAACTATGGAATTAAAATATGAGATAACAGCTGCTCGTTTATGGTTGGAAAAGATACTATCCGGCGATACCATTAACAACAATGAGGTGGTCTGGAAACATCTCAACAAAGCTGATTGGCATGCACAAGCATTACTGCACGGCGATAGAAGCCCCCATGTTTCAGTTGTTCCTATTCCGGATAAAAAACTGATGGCGAAGTTTTCTCATATTCAGAGATATCTACTGGATATTCGCAGAATTGCTAAGGAACGAATTGAATTAAAAGAAAAAGGTGCTGCCTGTACTGAGATCGATCAACAGTTTGATTCTCTCTTTGTACATCTGCAGAACGATTGTGAAGAGACTGAACAATATCTTAAAACAATTATTTCTCAGAAAACGACACTCTATAACATTCTCCAACTGGTTTTAACTGTCGCCGCTATTATAATAGCTCTCGTTGTAGGACTTGTCATATATCGATTCAGTAAAATTAGAGTTAGGGATATGCATGAGCTGCAAGCTGCAAACCAGCAATTAGATGCTGCAAATCAACAACTGACTGCAAGCGAACAACACCTGAAAGCCGCAAATCAGCAATTACAGGCAAACGAAAAGCAACTAAAAGCTTCAAACCAGCAGCTTATCGCATCAGAACAGCAATTGCAATCGGCTAATCACCAATTAAAAGCCAATGGGCAGCAGTTGCAAGCTGCAAACAAACAGATTAAAGAATTATTCGAGCGAAACAAATCTATTCTTGGTGCGATTACTGATATTATCATGGAAGTTGATGCGAATAAAGTCTACACCTGGGCTAATAAAGCAGGATATTATTTCTTTGGTGAGGATGTTATCGGTAAAGAAGCCACTGATTACTTTGAAGGAGAACAGAAGACATATGAAATAGTTAATCCCCTTTTTCAGGGCGATGAAAATGTTATCTATGTTGAAAGCTGGCAACGCCGCAGGGATGGAGAAAAACGCCTTCTTGCCTGGTGGTGCCGTGTGTTAAAAGACGCTGACGGAAACATTAAAGGAGCTATATCTTCTGCCCGGGATATTACTGAACAGAGAGTTCTTGAGGATCAGATCTCTCAGACACAAAAAATGGAGGCGATCGGTCAGTTGGCAGGTGGAATAGCACATGACTTTAATAATCAGTTGACCGGTATTATGGGATACGCCGACCTGTTACGTGAAAACCTTGTGCACAATAAAGATTTATTCAGGTACGCCGATATGATTATTACTGCAACACGCCGTTCAGCCGACCTCACTGACCAGCTTCTTGCCTTTGCCAGAAAAGGAAAATACCTTGAGATCCCAATAAATATGCATAAAGTGATTAGTGAAGTTGTATCACTTCTCGAGCATAGTATTGATAAAAAAGTTCAAATCAAGCAGAATTTATATGCGAATCCTCCTATCACAAGTGGTGATCCGACACAAATGCAGAATGCCCTGCTTAATCTGGCAATAAACGCCCGTGATGCAATGCCGGATGGCGGTGAGATGATTTTTTCAACGGATGTTATTTTCCTCGACGAAGAGTATTGCTCGGCAAATCCTTATGAAATAGTACCGGGATCCTATCTGCAGGTCAGCATCACCGACACGGGAACCGGTATGGATGAAGAAACCCAAAGACATATATTTGAGCCCTTTTTTACAACAAAAGAAACCGGTAAAGGAACGGGAATGGGTCTGGCTGCGGTATATGGAACGGTTAAAAACCACAAGGGAGCTATTAATGTCTATAGTGAATTAGAATTTGGTACGACATTCAAAATATACCTTCCGTTATTGGACAGCTCATCAGATATGGATGGCGAAGCAAAAGACCGTGAAAAAATCATTAAAGGTAATGCCCGTATTCTTGTGGTTGACGATGAAGAAATGATACTTGATCTCGTTTCTGATATGCTGGAAAGCATGGACTATACGGTCGTTGCCTGTGCGAATGGCAAAGAAGCGGTAACTCGGTATAAAAAATCATGGAAGAAAGTTGATCTCGTTATTCTGGATATGGTTATGCCTGAAATGGGGGGACATGAAGCATTTATCGCGATGAAAAAAATAAATCCGGATATTAAAGCCCTGCTTTCTTCCGGCTATAGTATTAACGGCGAAGCGGAAAAGATTTTAGAGGAAGGTGTACTCGATTTTATCCAGAAACCATATCAGAAAGCTGAGCTTTCCCAAAAAGTTGCTCACGCGTTGGGAATTGCCGTTTAGATTCTTAGAAAGAATTATTTACGCAAAAGAGTAAATACAGAGAACCTGACCTCTATACTAAGAACCAATAGCTTATAATAGTAGGCAGGATTTTAATATGATACCATGTTGGAATAATGGAGTACTGGAGTGATGGATTAATGGATAAAAAGCTATAAAATCCAACACTCCAGTACTTTAGTCCTTTAGAGCTCCAATACTCCATAAAGAGTGTTAAATGCATAAATTCATGTATAATAGCAAACTCTCATAGATCATGAGTTCTGAAATAATTCTTTCGTAAAGGATCTTATCCAGCTCTGCTGGGTTAGTGAGTGTACTTTTCTAATTGTAACCTGCATACCACCCTATTTAATAACTTCCCTGTCTATTGTATATCGCCTTCCCTTCCATTCAAAGGTGAACAGATTTCCTTTCAACACTATAACTGGAATGAGAATTAAATGAAACAGTGAAATCGGAAGAAAATACTTGAGTAAATAGGAACACTTGAATAAAGTAACCGAACGCAGTACAAAAAGGAAGTCAACGAACATTTTACATCCCAGGGATATAAGCAGCATTAGAAAAAGGTTTGTAATGAAAAATGAGAGAATGAAGCAAATCCAGAGGCTGAAATAAAACAGTAATGTGGGAATAAAGAACAATTTAACCCCAAAGGTTACTATATTACCGCCATATGCTCCCCAGCGAAACCGCTGGTTTAGAAAATGGCTGAAACTCGACGCCCCCTCTGTAGATACAAAAGAGCCGGAATCGGTTGCAACGGCGATTTTATAGGGTGATTTCATATGGACACAGTGTAACAGATAATTATCTTCAGCAGGACGAACTTTTATCCGGCTGAATTCCTCCTTATTAGTCTCAAATATCTCCTTTCGATAGGCAAAATTAGAAGCGGTGCAGGTATATGCATACCCGATACCGATAAAAGCAGCACCTAACGCGCGTTGGGAGAGGTAATCAAGCGCATCGATTCCCTTCCAGAACCCTTTTTGCCTGGTATACCCTGTGTGTCCGATAACCATCCCGACATCGTCTGCAAAGTAATTGTTTAGTGAAGAGAGCCATGTGGCAGGCAAATTACAATCAGCATCAGTACTAACTATTATCTCCCCCTGCACTTCAGACAATCCTTTAATTAAGGCGGTCTTCTTTGGGATGACATCTTTTTCATCTTCAACTCGTACTGACCTGCAAAGTTGATTATCTGCACAATATCGGCTGATTATCTCAGGTGTGCCATCTGTGGAACGATCATCAGCGATAATTATTTCATATTTATCGTTTGGATAATCCTGATTAATAATACCTTGTATACACTGTGCGATTTTTGATTCTTCATTATGGGCAGCGATGATTACTGAGAGGAAATGTTTTCGACTGTTTGTATACTTTGGCAGATTAAAAAGTCCGATAAAAAGGTAAAATATTGATATGTAATAAATTACAGTCAATATTATCAATATAATAGCAACTACCGGCATATCTGAGATTGTTGGCAAATAGATTTGTTTAATTTCAAACATTGATTTAATATACCATGTTAAATGAATCGCTTAACTTATTATAATACAGGCGATTATAAGTTGCTTTGATTAATAAGTTGCTCAACGGTAACAGGTTTTAACCTGTTTTCAAGAACAATCTGCAAAATACTACCTAGAGCAATAATCGAATTTGAATAATCGCGCCAGAAATCTCGAAAATGGCATTCATGAAAAAGCAGTATTGCTCCCCCTTCGATTTTACTTCTAACTCGTTGTACTATACTTTTAAACGGTTTTCGTTTGAAATCCATGGTGTTAATACTCCACAGTACAACAGTTAGATTTAAATCACTGCAAATTGAGCAAAGAGAAGGAGTTATAATTCCATGTGGAGGCCGCAAGAAATGGTTCTCTTTGCCGGTTATATCCTCAATCAACTCCTTTGTGCGAACAATCTCGTCATGTAATGTCGCTTTTTTCTGAAAAATAGCCTTCCCATGATTGAAGGTATGGTTCCCTATAAGATGTCCTCGCGATGCAATTTCTTTAACTAATTGCCGGTTCTTTATAATATTCCTGCCGGTCAGAAAGAAGGTTCCCCTCCCCTGCGCCTCCTCAAGCAGGTTCATTATCTGCGGGCTGTTTTCAGGATGCGGGCCGTCATCAAAGGTAAAAGCCAATTGATCTATATTGGAAGATCCTTTTAAGCGTATAGTACAACCGAGAAGTTTCATGAATTTCTTTTCTTTTTTTTCTTTCGTCTCTTTTTAATAGAGGTAAAAATGCGTAAACCAAAAGCAGGTATAAAAGCAAGACCTGTACCACTCCCACAGTCTCCACACTCGCGGTCATCTTTATAAATTGATACATTACCTGTTATACGAACACGTATTTTCTGATTATTTTCATTTGGAATATTTCCATTTTTATCTGCCACAAAACCAGTAATATGATCGAGACTTATAAAATATATACTATCAAGATTTTTACCGTTGGTCATATTAAATGTTGTATAGTCATTTACCTGATCATTGAAATAAGATATACCGTAGAACATGCTGTCAAGATTTACCCACACCGTATCGGTTGGATCAATGGCATCATTTTTCCAGACATAAAAGACTATGGATGGTTTAGGGCCGGCATTCATGAATGGGGAACCATTGTAGTTATAAAAATTCTCAC
>CBDVBE010000215.1:0-10831 GCA_965372145.1 uncultured bacterium
GTCAAAGTTAAAGCAGGGGAGGAAACCTATCATTTTAAAACGGGTCTTTTTGGTAAGGTACCGGACTGTATTCCGGTAAACAAAACGAATGTTAACTCTTTTCAAAAGCGAACATTGCCTTGTGCAGGCAGAGGTACGGTTGATACGATCGAAGTTTCTGCAACGGGGTATAATACCGAGAATATACCTGTCGATACAATGATTTGTGTAGTACATATTCAGCTTATTTCAAACATTAAAGACACTATCCCACCGGTTGTTACGATTCTTGGCCCTAATCCAATAAACCTGGGACCAGGATACAAATACATTGAATATGGGGCAATGGCTTATGATAATGTTGATGGTGATATTACTAATAAAATAGATACAAGCGGAGAGGTAAACACCTCTGTTGGTGGGACCTATATAATTACGTACACCGTTTTGGATTCGGCCGAAAATCTTGGAAAGGCTGAAAGAATTGTTAATGTAGCTAAGGATATTACTCCACCCGTTATAACACTTCTTGGGGATAATCCTATGCAAGTTCTTTTAAATAATCCTTATATCGAACCGGGTGCAACCGCCTTTGATGGTGTTGATGGTGATATTACCGATAAAATTATTATTGATAATGATTCGTTGGATACCTCTGCAATAGGCACGTATCCTGTACTCTATACCGTTTCGGATACGGGAGGAAATACCGCACAGGCAACACGAACGGTATATGTTGTTGCATCTTTAGATACGGTTCCACCGGTTATTACTCTCCTGGGGCCCAATCCGTTGCTCATCGCTGTCGGCGATCCCTTTGTAGAACCGGGATATACTGCGATAGATAATGTCGACGGTGATATTACCGCTTCTGTTGATGTTAAGGGATTTGTTGACACTTCAACTGTTGGTACCTATACATTGGAGTATAATGTTATGGATGCAGTTGGTAATCAGGCTGTTCAAAAAACGAGGTCAGTCAATGTTGTAACACCTGTGGATACGGTAAAACCGGTTATTACTTTAAAAGGCAGCGATACCATTACAATAACCGTAGGTGAAACCTATATTGAGCCTGGATATACAGCAATTGACGATAAAGATGGTGATATCACAAGTAAGGTTACCACCACAAACAACATTGACAATACGACACCGGGAAACTATTGGGTGAAATATAATGTTTCTGATAATGCAGGTAATGCTGCGGAAGAAAAAACACGTAATGTAATTGTTAATGCAATAACCAAACTACTCCGTGAAGATTTTAAAACAGGTGAGAATAAATAAACCAGGCTTACACCGGAAAATTTTACTATGATTGAATCGATACCAATTTAACGCATGTTGTGGTATAATTAAAACAGTAAACATGAGTTATCCACAAAGAGGAAAGTACTGAGTATAAACGAACAATAGGAAATTGATTTCCATTGGTAGTTATACACTATGTGTAGAATCTGAAATACTGTAAAATTAGATGGAGCGAGGAATTGATTCATGGCTGAAAACAGAAAAACTCCCGGAAATAAAATGACCGCTGGAAAAATACCATTGTTACTGCTGCTACTTTATTCCAGTACGCTCGTATTCAGTGAAGAACTTGATATTATCAACACATTAAAACAGCTTGATGAACCTGCAGTATCAATTCTATTCCTCATTGACCACTCAGGCAGTATGAGCGGTTCTAGTACCAATAATCCTGGTCTAGACCGGTGGGGAGAACGGTTCAAAGTACCCCATGCACTAATCGACAGTATCTATGGTATTTTTGATAGTGCGGAAGTTGCAGTTGTTATATTTCGTAAATTTCTCTACTATGATCCTGCGGATGACAGCAAATTTAAACAGTGCCCGGAGCAGGATACCGGGGCTTATTTGCCCCTTTTTAAGCTCGATTCATCTTATGCACCTGATGGAAAAATGGGATACCAGATTGTAAAAGAGTATCTTGATTATGATACTGTATCCTCAATGAACTACGATTATGTTGATCTGAAATATAGGCCGTCAAATTTAAGCATAAACGGTGGTAATACCAATATAACCGCAGGTTTTCATGCGGCAAAAGATGCATTTAGAACAGCCAGGTATCCCAAAGAACGTCAATTTATTATCTTTTTCTCAGATGGTATTGCAACGTATCCGGGACAGCCGGGGAGCCCGGAAGCAAATCAGTATATTGAGGATGTCAAGGCTGATATACCCACGACTTTTACCATATATTTTACCCAAAATCCCAGTCCGCCTCAGGACCTTGTTGTTATGACCAATAATATCAAGGTGAATAATTATTCAATAATGAATGACAGCAGTGCGTTGTGGGCTATTGACCTGGGAACGCAGACTTTAATGGACTTTTTGCTGGATAATATTCTTACAATCATTATCGATGAAAAAACGCCAAAAATTATTCCCTATAACTCTCCCACATACAATCAACGTCCTACGCTCACCTGGCACCCGCCCCAAGAACCATGTTCAAGCTATACTATCCAGGTTGCAGCAGTATCGGATTTCAGTACTCCGGTAATAAATGTACCGGTTGTTGATACCTTTTATACAACGCAGCTTGATTTACCTTTCGGCACGATTTACTGGAGAGTAAAATCGAACATTTCCAACTGGTCTAAAGTCAGCTCATTCTTACTGCTGGATAACCGTGTTCCTGTGTTGATTCCGCATGAAAGCCCGACTCAGCAGGTTCAGCCGACATTAACCTGGCACAGGCCGCCCGGCAGTGTTTCTGTCTATACTATCCAGGTATCTTCTGTGCATACATTTGATCCTGTTATTTTAGAGACACCTGTTCTGGATACTTTTTACACCTGTCAATCTCCGTTGCCTTATAGGACAATTTACTGGCGTGTGAAAGGTGACGATTCGGACTATTCCACACCAAGCAATTTCCTTATTGATTCAGCAACAGCAATTGTAAAGGCATCACATGATTTGTCTAACGTAGATTTTGCATGTAATCCAATGAAGAATCTGGTGCGAATCCTGCTGCCCGGATTGAATGGAGCTGAGGTTCAGGTGGATATATTTAATGTTAATGGGAAAATAATAAACAGCATAAGGCAAAATCACTCAGTGCGAAATGAGATTGTTTGGGATTATAGAGATGCTTCCGGGAAAAATGTCTCCTCCGGTATATACCTTATTAGAGTAAAAGTCGGGAATAAGTCATTTTTGTATAAGGTGCCGGTCAGTCGATAATACAACCTTCTGCAGTAATACTTCTCAATCCGATTGAGTCATAAACTTTGCATGATTATATATTAATTCATTGTTACTGCAAATGTTATGAAAATAAGGTATATAAAAATTCGTCATGTTGTTTTTAATATTACAGTAAATTGATTTATGAGATTTCACCCTTCAAATCGCTTTGGTTACGGTATATTTTCTATAGTTAAAATCAGGGTAATCCGTTAAATCATTAATAATCCGTGTTAAATCTTGAAAAAGCAGGGTATGGGCAATTTATATATTTATTCAGAACCGAGAAGGAGAATACCCTGATGAGTGAATCCGGTAAAACTGAAACCGCCACCTTTGCAGCCGGCTGCTTCTGGGGTGTGGAATCAATTGTAAATCATATTGATGGTGTCCTTGAAACAACAGTCGGCTATACAGGCAGCCATACTGAAAATCCCACCTATAAGCAGGTCTGTACTGGAACAACCGGCCATTCAGAGGCTGTTGAGATCGTATTCGATCCGGCAGTTGTATCCTATAAGGAATTACTCGGGTATTTCTGGCGCCTCCATGATCCGACTACCCCTAACATACAGGGTGTTGATATCGGCTCCCAGTACCATTCTGCGATTTTTTATCATAATGAGGAACAAAAGAATGCCGCAGAAAAATCAAAAAGCGAATTTAATGCATCCAGCGTATTTAAAGAACAAGCAGTTACTGAAATAGTCCCCGCAAAGACCTTTTATAAGGCAGAAGAGTATCACCAGGATTATTTTACCAGAAATGGCGGGCCGGTGTGTCATATATTGAGAGAAAAATAAAAGCCCCGCGGAAAGGAGCTTTTATTATAATTCTATGGCAATAGATACCAATTATCTCTTGCTCTTTAATTTCCTTGCTTTAATCTCATTTCTTTTAGAGAACAATGACGTTCCTGCATAATGCTCAAGAGATGACAATACAGAAATACCATAACTGCCAGTCTCATCATCATCATACCCCCGCACACTGAAATAGTAAGTTCCGTTTGCGGAACAGATCCAGGTAATTTGAGAATTGAGCTCATCCTCATTCATATCATCATTTGAATTTATCAATTCCAAAACACTTCCTGCAGTTTTATATAAACGAAGATAAGTGTCACAGTCTCCTGTCGTGGTAATAACATAGGCTTTACCGGCGATCCCAGAGAATATGTACCAGTTTACTTTGCCAATATCAAGTGTTCCGCTGAGTGACGAGCCGTTTGTCTGGATCGTCGTCGTGCTGGTAGGTATCTGGATAACGGGGATATCCGGCCATGATTCGGGAGGAATTGCACCGGTATATTTATTAAAATATACTTCCCAAATATCTATATACCCTGTTTCAGTATATACCGATTTAAGGTAAAGTTGTCCACCGACTATTGCAACATCAAATGATTCTCCCATCAGGGTTATTTTATTACCTATCATTGTATAATTGGTAACTTCCATGTTTGTTTCGACCTCATCATTCGTATACATTGTTATTGTTGTTGCTGAAATCACCAGTATTATATACGATTGGGCAACGGTGTAATTATCAATATAGACTGTCGTGTCCACTCCAATTTCTATTTCAGTCTCCTTTTCAGTGGCAAGTATCCAGGTGCCAATTATACTTACATTATTATTACCGCTGGGATTGCTTTCATCGCAGCTTGAGAAAAAAAGTAAAAGCGATATGAGAAGGAATGTTACTAGTCTCACTGGTATACCTCCTTATTAAAGGGTAAAGTTATGGACTAATTTCGGGGTATTAGTGCATATGGTTATAAAATACTATTTTTATTCTCAGTTCACCATAATAAAGTACCCGCGCGACGAGATAATTGCCCGTTAATTACTCGTCACTGTTTTTCCATCCAGAATATTTGATTTGACTTTGTTTTAATATTATGAAGAAGTATTTTTAATCTTGCGTTTCTGTTTATTGTAATGGATAATTATTGGTAACCAGGTGTATTAATTAATCTATGGGAGCGGAATATGGATAATGTTTTCGAAGTCGCAAAAAACATGGAAATCGAAGGTGAGGAATATTATAAGAAACTCGCTGATGAAATTGAAATTGACGAATTGAAAGGAGTTTTTCTGTTTCTCGCTGACCAGGAACGGGATCATTTCAAATTCTTTGAGTATATGCAGGAAGATGGTACTCCTTCATACAAAAAAGTAAAAGATGCGATTACCATTGTTAAAGAGGCGTTCAGGAAAATAGCTCCCGGTTTTAAAACACCTGAAACTCTGGCTTCCGCGGAAAGTGCTTATACTGCGGCGGTAAATATGGAAAAAAATTCTGTTGCCTATTATGCTTCTATACTTAATACGATAGATGAGGATGAGCAGAAACAGGCCCTGCAATGGATAATCGAGGAAGAAAAGAAACATCAGGGTATTATGGAGACCATGGTTGATTTTGTAAATGAACCAAAAAGCTGGCTGGAAAATGCAGAGTTTACTCATCTTGATGAGTTTGAATAATTATACTACGGTTGGCTGCAATGTGAAGTGACCGAGCGAAGCGAGGAGTGTATTACATTGCAGACAACCGGACGGAAATTCCTCCGGGCGGTTGATGCGAGAGTAATGGTGTTTCCTGTTTGTAATGCAGTATGCTATAATTGCCAACGTTTTTGATTAAAATTAAGCAGTATGTAAAATCGCTTCTTCCAGTGTTTTGGGTATTTTAATTTCTAAGAAAAAATCTTTAGGATAAAGATAATCCTCTCCGGATTCGTCAACAACTCTTATTTGGTGTAGGTGAATTTAACCTTCAATTCCTTGAAAAGCGCATTTCCTCTTTTTCAGTTGAAACGATGTCTTACTTTTAGTATTTTCATATCGTAGCAGTCAGTGGGCTAATCCTGATGATTATTGGCGGAAAGAGCCGTATTGAGATAAAAATAGAGTTATTATTTTGTTAATTAATATTAGATGTTAGGAGAACACCATGTTTAAAGAAGAAGATAGATTTAAGATTAAGAATGATTATGTACATTTAGTTGGAAATGCGACACCTGATAAAAGTTATACTGTTCATAGAATAGTCCAAGGTGTTGATGCCTCTTCAAATTTGATTTATTTTAAAAATGATATTAATGAGATTTCAATGGTCATAGAAATTTATTGCGAGTTGATAGAATAAATATCCTCTTCCCATTCTATTAGCGTCATTCTGTAATTGATCCATTTTATCCTTTATCTCATTTTTTAGGGTAGGATCGGTTTCTTTTTTCCAATCATCTTTTAATTCTAGCCATTCATATAATGGGTCATCCCTTTTATTATGGAAAACGATTCCAGCAATGAGGCTGCCACCTATAAGAGAACCAGTAATTACTGCTAATATAGTGCCTGGCCGAAAACGTCATTCCCGCATGCTTTTGGCGGGAATCCATGCCTTAAAACATTAAAAAAAGCTGGATTCCGGCCGAAAAGAATACCGGAAAGCACAAAGGACATAACAGAAACAGACGCAGTCTGAACTTCCTTAAGCTTCAGAACGAAAATGACAATGACTGCAAATAGGTACTTTCCGGCCAGACACTAATATAGGTTTCCTTATGTAATCCTTAAGCTGATGTTTTTTGTTTAGTTACTTTTTTTGTACCAATTTTTCTTTTTTTGCTATTTTCCAGTAATAGTTTTCCATATTCATAAGGATTATTATGACATCGTTTAAATAATTTTTTTCTCGTTTTTCGAATTTCTTCAACAACAGGATCTTTTTCGAGTTTCATAGTATTTATTCCTCCACCATATTCGATAATAATTGTTCCGGGGTGCATAGTATAGGGGTATTAAGTTCCAATTTTTTGTTAATCACATGAATATGCTTAAATTTGTTAGGGTTAGCTAAATGCTGACAATTCCATGTTAAAAGAAAATCAATATCCTAATAAGAAGCTAATGCGAGATGATAGGCATCACCACCTGCCTCTACCGGCACAACTTTATTTTCAATATATGAAACAACTATATCATCAATAATTGGTAAATAATCCAGGTATTCAACTTTATTAAGTAATGATATTTTGTTCATAGTATAACCTACTTTGATATTGTTTTTATTCTTTACCGTACGTTTCGGTCAATCCATCAATAGTAATTATATAACAATCCTGGCTATCAAACAAAATAATTGCAGAAAATTGTTGCAATATGTCTATAAATTGTTTATACTTTAAAGTGTATACTTTACAATTCACCGGAGGGCATATATGAGAGCAACGGCAAAAGATTTACGGTTCCATTCGAAAGAAGTCCTTGATACGGTTATGCGGGGAGAAGAAGTTGTTATAACTTATCATGGTAAACCGACCGCCAAATTAATACCCTTTCGATCCGGTTCTCGCCGTGGAAAAGATCAAAAAACGCTTTTTGGAATTTGGAAAGATCATTCTTCTATAAGAAATGTTGGACACTATGTAAGAACATTACGAAAGGGGAGGTTTCAATGATATTTGATACCGATGTTCTGATATGGTATATGCGTGGCAATAAAAAGGCTTTTACCCTAATTGAAAACCATGAAAACTTTTCCGTTTCTGTAGTCACCTATATTGAACTGGTTCAGGGAATGAGGAATAAAAACGAGTTGACTGAGTTAAGAAAAGCTTTCAGAGAGTGGAAAACAGAAATCCTTTATATCAATGAGGAAATCTCTGCCAAGGCTATGTTTTATGTTGAAAGGCATTATTTAGCACATGCAATGCAGCTTGCAGACGCCCTGATTGCTGCAACTGCGGTTTCAGCCGGCTTACCATTGATAACTGGGAACGACAAACATTATAAAGCAATAAAAGAGTTGGAAATTAAAAGGTTTAAACCGTGATACTCTTCATTTCCCTGCAGTCGATAGACCCCACTTCCATAATCCATCAGCATTGCCGGCGATTTATCGGGACGCGGGCGCTGTCTGTGTGACAATTATCATTGACCGCGGATAAAAAAGAAGGCATCATATCGAAAGATACAATACCTTCTTTTGCCCGAGGCCAGACTCGAACTGGCACGCCTATGGAAGGGCAAGGGATTTTAAGTCCCTAGTGTCTACCAATTCCACCACCCGGGCTTTTTTTACAGTATGTTGAGCGGGAGGACATGATAGTGGCCTATCCGCTTCTATAATGAACACTTGCAACTTTAGTTGTTAGTGTTAATTATCCCCTTTGTGAGACATTATGTTATCCAGGGGCTGTCAATTATAGTTTCAGGGATAACAGGTTCTTAAAATGGATTTAGGAAAGAGGTAAACGCAAGAAGAAATCAAGATTTTAGTAATAAGGCGGCTCTCAATAATTGAGTAATCGAACTTAGTAGCAATCTCAGGAAATTCTATAATAGAGGGTGCTGATTAACTGATTTTTTTGTTTCCCTTCATAATTCGCTATTCGTCAATATCTTTTCTTTAGTTATTTCTCCTTTTTTACTGATCACTGTCTTTTCTCCTGATTTCTGACGACTGACAACTGACTACTGTTTTATCATCTACATGGTAGTAGCATAGTAGTAATCTTCGATAATCTGCAAAATAAGCCTTTGATCAACCGAACCGCTGTCCAGCATAACCATATTGCTTTTTGATAAATCTTTATTCGCATCATTCATTTCAATTCCCTCGAGGAGGAATATTTTCAATATCGAGGATGCTTTAACCTGTTCATCTTCCTCATCATCAGCGGTTAAAACGATATCGAGCGGACTGTCTTTATCCGGAATGAAAATGGCGACCATTCCTTTTGTATACTCGTTTTCCGGCATGTTTTCTACAATCCGGAGTTTAAATCCATTTTCTTTTAAACCAAGGATAAGAGGATGAAACTGTTTCTTTTCTCCGGTTACTACAATGATATCGATATCTTTTGTGTTTTCCTGCGGCTCATGAAGTGTGACATCCTGTTCCGACAATTTCAGATTGTTATAATACCGTTTCAGGGTAGCATATACTTTATCCAGGAATGTCGCGGTCGGCCCTCTCTGGATTTTCAGCTCTTTCAGAATTTTCTCCGGAATTTCGTTGAGCACTTCATCACAACTGTGCCCCATATTCATGGCTTTTGCAAGGATATTGGCGACATAAACCGTTTCCTGGAGTATCCGGTCCAGGGGAATTTTGGTAGTGAGAATCTTTTCCGGATCATGGTGGTTGAGGATAGCAAGGGTGATATAGGTTGGAAAATTCCAGTTTGTTGTAAAGAAGTGGCCGAGATCACAGTGGGTAAAACCCATAAGCTGTGATTCTGTTTTATAAAATGATGTAATAGAGTTGGTGGTTTCTTCAAGCAAACGCAGGAATATGTTGCTGAAATTGTTATCGATCGGGATTTTACCGATATCATGAATCAACCCGGTGATAAAAGCCCATTCCGGTTTGTCGAATTTTATATCCCGGCACAATGCTTCTGCAATAATACCGGTCGCAAGAGAGTGCATCCAGAATTCACTGCGTTTAAAGCCATATTGTAAATACGATTCTGAGGTTAAATCTATCAGGCACAGTGACGCGAGAATGTTTCGTGTTTCATCAAAACCGATGCGTACGACCGCGTCAAGGACATTGGTGATTTTATTATATCTGCTTGCATAGGTAATCTTATTTGACATACTGAGTATGGCAGAGGTGGCGGCAAGGTCAGATTCAATGCAACGGGCAAGTTCAGTGCAGCAACTTTTTTTAGAGCCGATAATTTCAAGGGATCTGACCACGGTAAAAGGAAACGCCCACTGTTTTTTCACCGTGCCCTCAATTAATTTCAATTTCTTCTGTACCGGCACCTGGTTGTCAAACAGTCGTTCCCCGAGTACCTGTTGTGATAGCACTACTTCAGCGGTTTCTCGTTTCTTATATTCTTCCAGTTTGTCGGCAAGCATCTCACCGATTTTCTTTACGAGTGCGGTGAAATTGAACGGGTATTCAATCAGATGAACCCGTTGGTCTTCCTCATCACCTGCAGCAGGTGCGACTTCTTTATGTATTTGGTCGAGGGCTTTCCGCACATCAGCGGTAACGGAAATCAAAACCGCAATTTCTTTTGTCCGTATGGAACGCTCAAGGCGTGAAAGAAAAAGGAAATCCTTGAAATTATTTTTAGTAATATCAGCAATGATAAGATCGGGCAGATACTGGTTCGCTTTTATACCCGCGATGTAGGAAGTTGCCGCTTCCATCACCATAAAGTTACACCGGAGTAAGCCGGCGGAAATAATATTCCGAATCTGCTCGCGGGGAGAGAAGATTAAAATAAGGGGAGAAGTATTGTTGTTTTTCATAGGAAATTTTTATAGATAAAAAGGTGATAGATTAATTGTAAGTTGTAACTATCGGCAAGTCAACATATTTCGGTATAACCGGGCAGAGATAAGATTTATCCTGAATTTTAACTGGGTTTTTTAGAACCGTATAAATTATTTTCGTATTTTTTTTACCCTGAAGGGCATAAGAGATACTAAGAAATACCCTGAAGGGCACTGTGTGAATTTCTAAGAATCTCTTTATAGCAGAAAATAATTTCGTGAAGGCTATAGTCCAGCATAGCTGGGTACTTATTTAGTGTCAGTCCGGAAAGTACCTATTTGCAGTCATTGTCACTTTCGTTCTGAAGCTTAAGGAAGTTCAG
>CBDVBE010000216.1:0-10814 GCA_965372145.1 uncultured bacterium
CTAATTAGTATCTGTCCGAGAATGTCATTCCCGCATGCTTAAGGCGGGAATCAATGCCTTAAAAACATTACAAAAGATGGATTCCGGCCAAAAGAATACCGGAATGACTATAAAACACATAGCTTCCGGCCAGGCACTAAAAGGAACAACTGCATAGAATACTGTTGTTCCTTTTGTTTAGATGGCGCTAACAAAAGAAGGTTTTATGGACTTTAAGGACAAAGTTGTTTTAGTTACCGGTGGTTCTCGTGGAATAGGCCGTGCCATTGTTGCTGAATTCTCGCAGCAGAAGGCACGGGTATTTTTTACCTATCACAGGCATGGTGGTGAGGCTGCGCGTGTTGCTGAGGAGTGCAATGCAACTGCCGTTAAATGTTCCCAAAATGATTCAGAAAATATTGAGAAGACAGTTGAGACTATTATGAATGATTCCGGGCATATTGATATTCTGGTTAATAATGCCGGAGTGACCAGTGACAAGTTTCTCATGATGATGTCATTTGAAGAGTGGAATAAAGTTCTGGATACAAATATCAATGGAGCGTATCGCTGGGCAAAGGCTGTATGCAGGGTAATGATTACGGCACAGAATGGCGTTATCATAAATATAGCTTCTGTTGCGGGGCTTGTCGGGATAGGTGGCCAGACGAATTATGCGGCTTCAAAAGGTGCGATACTGGCATTTAACCGGGCTTTGGCTGCGGAACTGGGCCCGAAAGGAATACGGGTGAATGCGGTAGTTCCCGGATTTATTGAAACGGATATGACGGCGAAAATGCCACGGCAGATAAAAAGAGAGAATAAGGATCGGATTCTGCTTAAACGATTCGGGACTCCCAAGGAAGTAGCCCATGTTGTATCTTTTTTGGCTTCAGAGAAAGCGACATATATTGTTGGCCAGGAAATCGTTGTGGATGGGGGACTTACCGCAACAGTGGTGTAGTTAGTAGCTTGAAATTGGAAATTAGAAATTGGAAATTGGAAATTGGAAATTGGAAATTAGAAATTAGAAATTGGATGTTTATTACTATGGGTAAAATTGCCTTTTTATTCCCGGGGCAGGGATCGCAAGAGGTCGGCATGGGAAAGGATCTTTTTAAGAGTGACACCTATTTCCGCGGCCTTATTGATTATGCCAGTGATTTTACCAGGGAAAACCTTGAAAAGCTCTGTTTAAAGGGACCTGAGAAAAAGTTGATTATGTCACGTTATCTGCAGCCGCTGCTGTGCGCCGTTTCACTGGGGTATTTACGGCATATACGGGAGCATGGGATCAAAGCTGATTTTGTTTGCGGTCACTCATTAGGGGAGATAACTGCGCTTGCTGCTGCAGGTGTGGTAACTGATAAAGAGGCGGTTGCTATTGCTGCAAAGCGTGGTGAGTTAATGGATGAAGCCGCAGCACAGTATGATGGAACCATGATGGCGGTTTTGTTTGTACCTCTCGAAACTGTTGAAAAGATACTGGTTGAAATAAATGAACCCCATCATATTGCCCTTGCAAATGATAATGCACCGAATCAGATTGTCCTTTCCGGCAGCCGAAAGACCTTGGACCGGTTCGCTGAGCTTTTAAAAGAAGAGACATTGGGAAAATGTAAAGATATCATTGTTTCCGGCCCATGGCACAGCCACTTCATACAATCAGCCCGGGAACAATATGAGGTCTGGGCTGAACCTATAATGTTTCAAAAACCGCATACCACTTTAATTTTAAATGCAACTTCAAAAATTGAGCAACATCCCACGACTATAAAGCATCTGGTTACCTGGCAGTTGACCAGTCCGGTGTTCTGGCGTGAATGCATGGAGACGCTCAAGGCAATGTCTGTTAATACATTCCTTGAAATTGGGCCTGGACGGGTTCTTTCAGGATTGATTCGGGTAAATGGTTATCCGAGGAGTACACCGGTATTTAATGTTAATAATTTGCGTGGTGTTGAATCTGCTGCAAACAATATTCTCCATTAGCTGAATCAGTAATGATCCCCGTGGGCAAGTATGAAAGCCCCTAGATAACATTATGTAGAAGCAGAATGGTCATTCCATGCCCCTCTGCTTAACATACTGTTATCCATTCCACACACCTGTTTCTTCTAATAAAAAGTATTATCATTATAATACTTTGTCATTTAAAACGAAATTATTAAAGATTATGCTTTATTTTAGTTATTTTATAATTTGAAAGGTATAATACCTGGTGGACACCGGTTGATTAGAGTAGAAAAAACGTTATGAGATACCCATTTTTAATTATTAGTTTATCATTATTTATCATTGGCATATTACTCTCCTGTGGTGAAACCAATCCCGTTGTCAGTGATGAAACAACATATCCGGACACAATTATTGTTATAGACCCTACAAGTGTTTTAGCTAAACCAGCAAATGTTCTTATTGATTCCCTGGCAATTCTCGATACTTCATACGATTATGAGTCAAAAGACACCAATTTTTGTTTTGTAATCGATTCTACTAAAACTGACAGTAGCGATACGGCTGTAATTATTATTGATACCTCTTCAATCCCCTGGGATTCAACGATAATATTTGGTATCGATACCTTTGCACATTGGGACACCACAATTACTATCACGAAGATTGAATTAGATTCCATATTGGCCAGTTTCATCACCCGTTGGGATCCGGTAACGAGTGAAAAAATTGCGAAGCGGTATTTTGTGTATGTTCATGACAGTACCACCGGTGATTTGATACGAATATTAAAAGCATATGAAAATCGATTATATGTTGGCGGTCTCACGCCGAATAACACCTACAAATTCAATATCGCTGCAGTATGGGATACGTTATATGATACTACCATTGGAACAGAAACGAAGAAAGTTTTACGGGCTGCAATAAGTGAAAAGAGTGATTTCAGGTATGTACGATTGCATCTTCCCGGGCCTCCTGGGAATTTAAAAGTTGCCTATACCAACAACACGGCCATCATTTCCTGGGACCCATGCTCAAACGGGAATGCTCTGGGGTATAGAGTGTTTCTTCTTGATATGCAAGGAACCGTTATTGATTCAACAGATACGCTTGATGCAAATGTCTCTTCAACCAGTTTTAACGTTCAGAGAAATTCGGCGTATAAGATCACCATTATCACGATAGACAGTATTGGGGTAAGCGTCATAGACAGTTTGTATCCCTATGATATTTCCACCACCTTAGATAATGATTTCAAACTGCCCTATATTTATTTGTCGACCTACGAGAAACCGCAGAACCTGACTGGTCTGTATGCCGGCAACATGGTTGGCATTAAAGGCGGTATTTTTGTCATGGGGAACATATGGGTTGATTCGACAGGACGTCATCCCGGTAAGCCTGCGCATGAAGTGGTGGTGTCGTCGTTTTACCTGGGCGAGAAAGAAATAACCACCGGGGAGTATGTCCAATTTGTAAACCAACAAAAACAAGCCGGACTGCTTGCCGATACGACTGATACATTAATAGAATATGATACAAACATTGTTGAATTATACGATACGGCATTTAGCTATGATACGACCTACGATACCCTGTATGAAGTAACCAGTATTGACACCTCGTATGATACCCTGTATGATACGACAATAAGCCCTGTTGATACAATCATTGATACAATTGTTAATACCTTCTATGATACCACTTTTGATTCTTCATCGACCTACATTAATACTATTAAAGATTCTACTGTGGACTCCACTACATTTATCGGAGCAGATACAACGGTTGATGCTAAATATATCGACACACTGACTATCTATGTGTCAAGTATAAGTGATAATGATACTTTCATGATAAATCCGACCTATGTATATATAGATTCCACAACAGACACTATTGTCGTTGACTCGGGAAGACACCTGTTCCCGATATCAGGAGTGTACTGGACTGGCGCCGCGGCCTATTGTAACTGGCTCTCCCAAAGGGAGGGCCTGATTCCCTGCTATAATGCCACGACGTGGGACTTTGACTCGACCGCAAATGGCTACCGCCTGCCGACTGGGGCGGAATTTGAATATGCCCATTCTGCTGCATTCTGGGGAACAAAACAGCGGTATCCATGGGGCTATAAAAATGATGTATCTAAATACAGTTCTACTAATGACAGTATGAGTGCCGTGGGGAAATATGACCAGTATTTCGGTTTGTATGGTTTGAGCGGCAATGTTATGGAGTGGTGCAATGATTGGAGTGATATGAAGCCCAATGTTGATTCTTCCTCCTATTACGGTGAATGTTTGGCTAAGGGTGTTGTGGTAAATCCCCTTGGTCCCTCCTATGGAGACTATCATGCGTTGAGAGGAGGTAGCCATCAGACTGATGGTGAGGCAAACAGCTCTGCATGGCGGCATCAGTTCACTAAATTCACCTTTGAGCAGAATGGATTCAGAATTGCCCGGAGTAAAAAGTAAAACCATTATGTATAAGAAGCTATTACTAGTATTTATTTCCCTGTATATTGGAGCTATGGTACTCTCGTGTGGCAACTATGCATATCCACCCGACCCTGACGAGGGGCAGGATACCTCTGAAATTGATACGGTTCATGTTCCGGTAAATGTCCGCATTGACTCATTAAAGGTGTATTATGCGTCAATAATTGATTCGGTATCAGGCACCCTTATAGACTCGGTAACTCTTGGCAGTTTTATAGCCCTTTGGGATTCAGCCTATGGTGCTGATTACTATACTGTTTTCCTCCGGCAGGGGAGCTCGGGCAGTATCATTACAAAATCTGTTACAGTAACTAAAATTCTGTGGGACAGTCTGGCACCGAATCATACCTATAAAGTTACGGTGCAGGCAGTGAATGTTTTATATACCGGTGATACGGTGCTAAGCGATACGTCCGATACTTTCGCTGTCGCTGAATTATACCAGCCCGAGTCGCCAGAAAATGTATCCGTAGAATATGGAAATATGACTGCCCGGGTTTCCTGGGTCCCTGTTACAGGAGTCGGCATCACCGGCTACCGTGCCTATTTATACAATGCCTATGGTGATTCTATTGGTTGTATGGATGTACTTGATACAAGCGGGTCAGTAGCTTTTTTCACTGTCTCGGAGGATTCAGCATACAAGGTTAATGTCGTCACCATCAATACTATAGGCATGAGCCGGATATGCAGCACCTTTGTGTATGATATGACAACATCCCAGGATACGGGATTCCGTTTGCCCTATTTGTACCTGTCAACCTTTACAACCCCCAGTGTGGATAGCGGCGCAAGCACAATCCTTGGCAAAGGAAATATGCTTGGTATCAAGGGAGGTATCTTCGCAATGGGTGATATCTGGTCAAATAGTGCAGGAGGCAATGGAAAACCGGTACATGAAGTGGTGGTATCATCTTTTTATTTAAGCAGAAGTGAAATATCCAATAAAGTGTATGTACAGTTTCTTAATGATTACACAGGTTTACAATATGATACAGCGAATTCTTTAACGATTTTTACTCTCAATGGAGATACCCTGCTCGCCCCGTGTGGCCAGTTTATATATGATACTGCTGCAGAGGTGTTTTCGGTAAGCAGCGATACAGCGGTATATCCGGTTACCGGTGTGCACTGGACAGGCGCTGCAGCATTCTGCAACTGGCTTTCGGAGAAGGATTATCTCACTCCCTGTTATGATACATCGGACTGGAGTTTTGATTCATCTGCAAACGGGTATCGCCTGCCGACAGAAGCCGAGTATGAGTACGTTCATTCTGCTGCTTTTCTGGGTACGAAGCAGCGTTATCCATGGGGATATAATGATATTCCTGATAACTATGGCTCATCAGCAACGGGATTTAAAAAGGTCGCTTATTTTGGGGCTTATTTTGGTTTTTATGATTTATCCGGTAATATACTTGAGTGGTGTCATGACTGGAGCGATCATCTTGCCGGCCCGGATTCTTCCTACTATACGCTTAGTTTACAGAAAGGGGTCGTGTTTGATCCGTATGGGCCCGAGACCGGGCCGTATCACGTGCTGCGTGGAGGAAGTTATCTGATGAGCGGCGAGAAATGCACTTCTGCATACAGGCATGTTAATCCGGGAAGTGACGTTACCGGGTATGGTTTCAGAGTAGCACGGCGTCATAATTAACAGAGTATGCTATGAAAAAAATAAGATTAATTTCATTACTGGGCATTACATATCTGCTTATACTGCTTTCATGCGGTGATGAGAGTAATGTGAGTGATGCCGGTTCTGAAGGTACACAAATCACTACCGGGACTACGTTAATAACCTATCTGCTCCCTGTTTTCGATAATCAGATATATGTCGATTCTCTGTCAAATGACAGTGCAATGATATCATGGGATACCAGTGCAACGAAAATTTGGTATCGGGTATATGTGTACGATTCTCTCGATACCATTAACCCGGCCTATGTTATAAGCACTAATACAAACAGGTGTGCAATTAAGAATAAGACAGGCCATACGTATGGAATACAGGTGTTTACGCTATACGATACCATACTCATTGACAGCAGTACAAAACGGATAGACAGCACCAGGATAAATCTATCATATGGTAGTATCTATTTTTATACCGATACGGTGATTAATTATTACATTTCTGATTCCTTATCAGTAACGATTCCTACGACACCATATGTTGTTTTTGATAATTCACTGGGGTATTACATCTGTACCAATCCTGCTGACTCCTTTACAATTCAGATACAAGCGGCCGGGGCGGATACGATACTGCATATTATACCCGATAAGTATGTGCCACAGTTCAAGATACGGTTTTATACCTACCAATCACCGGTAATTGTTGAAAAAGTATATCCCTTTTCAGACTCGTTGAAGATCGTATGGAACAAGGTTGTTGGAGATTCTGTTACCGGGTACAGGGTTTATATTCGCGATTATAACGGGATTGTCAGGGATTCGTTTGATATAGATTCAATAGCAGATACAACTGCATTTCTAAATGGGAATTATATAAATACACTAAAAAATACAGGTACCATATTAACCGGTATAACGGATAATAATGCCTATAAAATTAACATTGCCACACTTTCATCGATTGGTCCCGGATCTTTAGACAGCAATTTTATTCTTGATACCTCCGATCCGGATAGTAACAGGGTAAAGCTACCCTATGCCTATTATTCTACTTATGTGGCGCCGACCACCGGCCCCCGTGACAGTCTCACCGGTGTAAAAGGCGGTATATATCTCATGGGAGAGACATGGGAGCCGGTCGATGAATCATTCTGCCCCGGAGCAAAACCCGCGCATGAAGTTATTGTTTCTTCTTTCTATTTAGGAAACTATGAGGTAACCGGTTCACAATATGCCGCATTTTTGAATGGGGTCAAAGATAGTATAACGTATGATAGTATTAATCCTGCAATTTTGTCTTATAAAGGGGTAAAACTTGCTGATACTGCCAAAGCTACATGGTACATTGTAAATGATAGCGGCACTTATATTCCTGAAACGGGGAAAGAGAGCTTCCCGGTTTTATCACTCTACTGGCATGGTGCTGCAGCATACTGCAACCGGCTGTCGGAACAGGATTCGACCTTGACAAATTGCTATGATTCAACCTGGGAATTCATTAGCAATACCAACGGCTATCGCCTGCCGACGGAAGCTGAATTTGAATACGCTGCTTCAGGTGCCTTTACCGGCAATAAACTGCGATTCCCCTGGGGCTATACCTGGGACAATAGTAAGGCTGCGGTTGATGGTAACTCTGTCGCGGCGGTCGGCAGCTATGGGGCATATAACGGGTTCTACGACCTTGTCGGCAGTGCTATGGAATATGTCAGTGACTGGAGCGATGAGCTAACCGGTTTATTTTTAGACAGCTCGTCATACTATGTCACCAGCAAGCAACTGGGAGTGGTGGTGAATCCACCAGGGCCGGAACAGCAGACCGGCTATAAACATATGATGCGCGGCGGCAGTTATACTTCCGGCGAAGATGAATGTGTGTCCTATTTCCGGTATATCCACCCGGCGGGCCGTTTGAGTGAATATGGCTTCAGAATAGCGCGCAATACTCCATAAAAAGTATTTTTCAATAGGCAGTACGATTAAACTAATCATGAATATTTTAACGTTAATAAGGGGGCTGGAAAAAGGGTGTTAGTATGACATCTAAAGGTAGTCTGAAAGATTTTTGTTTCCAAAGGTCCTCGTTTATGAATTATTCATGTCCTAAAATTGCTCTTATTGCAATTACCTGCTTAAGCCTTGTCTTTTCTCTTTTCCCGGCAGAATCCGATACTGCACACACAGAATACGAGAAGGACAGCGTCGTCAGCCTTGATAAGGTAATTGTTACTGCCACCCGTACAAAACGGCTCATGTCCGAGACCCCGGCAAGTGTGAGTGTTATTTCAGAGGATGAGATAGCAATCTCACCCGCAAAAAATATTGATGATATGCTGCAGTATGAGACCGGGGTGCAGGTAAAGCGTGTTGTTGGTATGGGTGAAGGTATCCCTTCAGACATAATAATTCGAGGTATTCCCGGCGCGCTTTCCGCCACCCGTACCCTTATTTTAGTGGATGGCATCCCAACCAATGCTTCAGGTACTCCCTACCTTATTATTAATGAAATACCCCTTGCGGCAATCAAGAGTGTTGAAATTGTTCGCGGTCCCTATTCAAGCCTGTATGGTGCAAATGCATTTGGCGGGGTAGTGAATATCCGTACTAAGGAAGGATATGGAAAACCTGGATTTGGTGTCTCCCTTGAATCGGGCTACCCGTTTACTGTATTGCATAAGTATGCGGTGAATGAAAGAAGTATGAGAACCTCCCTCAGTGAGAGTGGCTCGGATACCTATTGGAATGTCAGCGGGATTTCCAGCGGTGGTAATGAAAAGGTCCATTATATGATCAGTGCCGGCTATCGTAATATTGGTAATTATCTGCTCAGGGATTATGCTATAACAAAACATGATCATGATACGACGCATAAAAGAAATGAGAATTATGATTATCGGGATACCCGCTTTTTTGGCAAATGCGGTATTTCAATTACTGAACAGCTTTCAGCAGAATTGCATCTCCGTTTTTTTGATAGTGAACTCGGCTTTGGGCTTACTAAAAAGATTCTTCCTGATTCTGTTCCAATTGAAACAAAGGGGCGTAAGTTTGTCATTGGGCCGGTGGTAAAATATACACCAAATGATAACCTTGACTTTACCTTACAAGCATTCTATCGTACTCTTATCGGTGAATTTAAAAATGAGGAACCGATAACGGACGACCTCTATGTGCCCGGGCGTTGGAATCTGCAATCACATGATTGGCAGGTTGAATTACAAAGCGTGTTTAAACTTGGCTCTGCCAATATAATTACCGGTGGTATCGAATACCTTGGAAATTATATTGACTTTGGCGCAAAAGTTAACCTGGTAACCAGCGAAGTGATCCCCGGCTCCGATTCTACTCAAGATGGTATCGCTAATTTTGCCTTGTATATCCAGGATGAGATATCTCTGTTTGACAAGTTGAATATTGTTCCCGGTTTTCGCTGGGACTATCATTCGGATTTTGGCAGTGCCCTGTCACCCAAACTGGGGATTTCCTATCAACTGTTTCGCCGGATGCGTATACGCACCTCGGCAGGGAGGGCGTTCAGAGCTCCGACACTGAGTGAATTATATATGCCGCCCCTTGTTATTGATCCGGAATTTGTCCTCAATCCAAATTCGGATCTGCAGCCGGAATACCTCTGGGCAATAGACGGCGCCCTTGAATTTACACCGATTCCTGCACTAAAAGTACAACTCGGCCTGTATTATAATTTTATGGATAATCTTGTATTAACACAGATCGATACCACGAATTTAATTGAGATAATACAGGACCCCGATCCGCAATTTGGTATAACACATATGAATGCGGCAGAAGCATGGGCGAGGGGATTTGAATTTGAATTCGAATGGCAGGCTGTGCAATGGTTTAATATATTCGGTAATTATGTATATCAACAGACAAGAAATGTATTTGCCGGTGAAGAACGGACATACTTTCAATACGATAAGGGGTATATGGAAAAAGATTTTGAAGTGCCGCTTGATTATATCCCTGAACATACCTTTGGAATGGGATTATTTGTGAAAAAGAATATTAGAGATGTAACTCTTGAAGGTACTGTTATCGAAACGTATGTAGGTAAAAGGCGATATTTGGAATGGACGGAAATTGACCTGGATCCTGATAATCCTGTTGAAAACGATGTGAAAATAATTCCCGGTGAAACATCACTCTTTGAAGAAATACACCTTGATCCGCCGTTAATAGAACTGGAACCTTACTGGTTAACAGATATCGGTATCAAGTGCACCTATAGAAACCATATCTGGTTTTCATTAAATATCCAGAATCTTTTCAATGCGACCCATGAGGAACAGGGAGGAACCCTTGCACCGGGAAGATTCGCAACAGTTACTGTGGGCGGTGAATTTTAGTTAGAACGGCTCTCTTCGGTGAACCACTGCCTGTCGCTCCATATACAGATCAATTGTTGCCAGTAAATCAAGTGTCTGCGGATCAAGAAGTGATTCCATGAACGGCCGTAAATCTTTCAGGTGAATAATCCAGACGTCACCGGTAGATCCGGTTGTATCAAGAATAATCGTTTTCTGCGCCAGGGAGTCATCCAACGGTTTTAATGTGTCCTGAATACCGGTAGTATCGAGGATAGAACCTTCCATACCATACAAATAAAGCGTATCCCTGTTTCCTCCATGCCTGAGCAGGTCCCAGGTACCGCTATGCCTATATAGAGCCTGTCCCAAAATCGCCTTTTCAAATTCAGATTTCTCAAAAATATTTTCA
>CBDVBE010000217.1:0-10798 GCA_965372145.1 uncultured bacterium
TCCGAACGGCAACAATTGGTAATACGTTTGTATTTCGGCATAGAAGAGGAAACATGCTATACACTTACAGAAATCGGAGATCAATTAAACTTAACCAGAGAACGGATCAGGCAGATTAAGGTTGCTGCATTATCAAGGTTGAAACGTTCTGTTTTACGATATCAAATTTCTGACTATATCGAATAGTAAAACTTCTTGAAATGATTTTTAACGTATATTTAATAACCCAATTTTAATTATTTATTTACTCATTCGTATTCAGATAGTTGAGAATAGTAACTATTTCATCGTGGAGCTATAACTAATGTCCGAAAAGAAATTCGAAAAACACATTCTCTGCATTGGAGCAGGTTATGTCGGCGGCCCGACAATGGCTGTAACAGCCGCACGGTGTCCGCAGTATGAAGTAACGGTGGTTGACATCAATGCGGAGAGAATAGCAGCCTGGCAGACTGATGACTTGCCGATTTATGAACCGGGGCTTCTGGAAGTAGTAAAAGAGGCGAGAGGGAGAAACCTGTTCTTTTCCACAGAAGTAGATGAGTGTATTAAAAGAGCAGATATCATTTTTGTTTCCGTAAATACGCCTACGAAGACCTTTGGTGAGGGCGCCGGTAAGGCTGCTGACCTGCAGTACTGGGAAAAAACAGCCCGGAATATCGTGAAGGTTTCTGAGCATGACAAAATAATCGTTGAAAAGAGTACCCTGCCTGTTCGAACAGCCCGGGCCATGGAACGTATTTTGAATGAAAATGATAAGGGCATTAACTTTGAGGTACTCTCTAATCCGGAATTTCTCGCCGAAGGTACCGCAATTGCTGATCTGGAAAATCCTGACCGGGTACTTATCGGATCGCAGGAGACGGAAAATGGTCTGAAAGCACGCCAGGAGCTTGTCGATATTTTTGCAAACTGGGTTCCACGAGAGAGGATTATTACCAGTAACATCTGGAGTGCTGAACTCTCGAAACTGGTTGCAAACGCGTTCCTTGCGCAGCGCATTTCGTCTATAAACAGTATTTCAGCCTTATGTGAGAAGACCGAGGCTAATGTCTCTGAGGTGGCGCATGCTATAGGTATGGATAGCAGAATAGGATCTCGGTTTCTCAATCCCAGTGTTGGGTTTGGCGGATCCTGTTTCAAGAAGGATATTCTTAACTTGGTTTATATCTGCGAGCACTACGGCCTTACCGAAGTGGCGCAGTATTGGGAGAGTGTGATTAAGATAAATGAGTACCAGGAATATCGCTTTGTCCAGCAGATGATTAAGGTCATGTTTAATACGGTTGCCGGTAAAAGAATCGCCCTGTTTGGCTTTGCGTTTAAAAAGGATACGGGTGACACCAGAGAATCACCTGCCATTTATGTTGCAAAAAAATTGGCTGAAGAGAAGGCCCGTCTTGTTATCACCGATCCAAAAGCTCTTAAAAATGCAAAAATAGACCTTGCGGAGCTGGGGGATGCGGTTACCTATGAAGAAGATCCGTATAAAGCGGCAAAAGGTGCTCACGCAATTGCCGTGCTGACAGAATGGGATGTTTATAAAGATCTCGATTATAAGGAGATATTCAAGAATATGGAATCACCGGCATTTATTTTTGATGGCCGAAATATCCTTGACCATGACGAATTATTCGAAACAGGATTCAGTGTATTTCGTATTGGGAGGCCCTCTCTAAAACATTTTTAAAAAAGTTTCTTTTTTCATTTTCCCGTTGTAGTTCGGTTTGGCGAATGTTAGTTTCACTAGTATAATAGGAGGATGAAATAGAAGAATGTTCCTTTCAAGGAGGGTTGTATGTATATGCGTAAAGCCGTGATTATTATACTTCCGCTTTTGTTACTATTCCTCGATTGCGGTTCGAGTGCATCTGTTAAAAAGGGTGATCGTTTTGAAACCCTTGTTGAACTGCAGGAAGCCGCAGATATTCAGGGAGACATGGAATATTCGGATGGATTTACCTGCACCATCCCAAAGGGCACGGTTTTAGTTGCAATTTACCAGGCCTCTTCTTCAGGATTCTTCGAGTGTAAACCTGTTGTTGTTAATGGAAATACCGATAGTGAGTATATATTAAATATACTGGTACCTGAAATGGTGCGCAATAAACTGGGATTTGAGGACTTCTCCCTGACACTCAGTAGTGAATATATAGGATCGAAAATTAAGAAAATAAATTAGTAAGCGTTCACAGAACGCTGAAATTGCGAAGTCCTGAGCTTGTCGAAGGGGAAAATGGAAATTTGAAATTTGGTATTCATGCTTTTCCACAATTTTCAATTTCAAGCCATTAACAGCTACCAATAGAAATACCTGATCCCTCGTTAACTTTTCCGATAATCCAGCACTGTTCATTATTCTGTTTGAAAAGATCCTTGGTAGCATTTATCCTGTCCGGAGGTATTGCTGCGAGCAGGCCGCCGGAGGTTTCCGGGGTAAAAAGCAGCTTCTGCATTTCTGGTGATATGTCCTGTGCAAAGGTTACATGGCGCTTATAGCACTCTTCATTGTTGCAGGTCCCACCGGGGAAGAGCCAATCCTGAGCATAGTGGTGCGCACCATCAAGGAAAGGGAGATTTTCAACGTTGAGACTGACCTGTACACCGCTTTTTTCTGCGATTTCGTTACTATGACCCAGGAGTGCGAAACCGGTGACATCGGTTAGCGCGTGTATCCCGATTTTCTGAAATAATTCAGACGATATACGATTGAGTCTTTTCATACTCTCAACAGCGGCCTGCACATGTGCAGGCTCTGCTGCATCTCCTTTGGCAGCGGTTGTTATAATTCCGCTGCCCAGTGGTTTGGTAAGAACCATGATATCACCTGGCTGAGCATTTGATTTTGGGAGAATACGATCCGGATGGACCAGGCCTATCACGGAAAGACCGTATTTTGGCTCTTTATCCTCAATAGTATGGCCGCCGGCAAGAACGCCGCCGGTCTCCGCTATTTTTTCAGCGCCGCCCCGCAGTATCTCACTGATGATCTCAGGGGGAAGCGTCTGCGGGAAACCGCAGATGTTCAGAGCCAGTATGACCTTTCCACCCATGGCATAGACATCGTTCATTGCATTGGCTGCGGCTATCGCGCCAAAATCATAGGGATCGTCAACGACCGGGGGCATAAAATCCAGGGTATGGATAATCGCGGTATCATCGTTTACTTTGTAAACAGCAGCATCATCACTGACATCCAGGCCGATCAGCAGATCAGGGAAATCTTTTTCCTGAAACATGCTTCTCAGCGGCTGCAAGACCTGCAGCAGGGTCGCCGGACCCATTTTTGCCGCTCAGCCGGCAGCCGAGGTCAATGATGTCAACCGTATTATTTTTTCTTTTTCCGACATGAACGGTATCCTTTCCTAATTTGTTATATATCATACACACCTTCGGTCTCAACATGGTAATCGTTAAGTATGCGTACCACCGTATCGCGATCAGCCTGTTTTACCCGTAAACAAACACCGCAATCGGAGCTTAACCGGCGCGGCACCGGTATGAGCCTACACGAAATGCCCGCCTGCTTAATCAATTTTTCCCCCCGCAAAGCATGGCTGGTCGCGTGAACCAGGATAACGGTAAATGAATCGTTTTTCATAGTGTAATTACTGAGAAAATAGTTGCTAAGAAAAAATTGGAGTACTGGAGTACTGTAATAACAGGTAGAATGTCATCCTTTTTCACTATACCAATACTACAATACCGCACTATTCCTCCACTCCTTTATACTATTACCTCTTGACAAGCTTTTCAACCGCATCCACTGATTTTTCTACATCATCCAGTGTATTAAAGTACCCGAGTCCGAAACGAATAGCGCCATCCGGAAACGTGCCAATCGTTTTATGCGATGATGGCGAGCAGTGAAGACCGACTCTGCATAAAATATCATATTCGTCATCGAGAAGTAACCCCGCCTCAGAAGGAGAAACCGTGTCAATAGTAAAAGAGACAGTGGCAGTCTGTTTCTTCGCATCAGCAGGCCCGTACAACGTTACCTTCGGCAATGACTGCAGACCGTTGATCAGCGTATTCGTAAGTGTGATTTCATGCTCCCGGATTGTCCTGATACCGGTTTCCTGTATCCATTGAATAGCAGTAAGCAGGCCGGCGATTCCCACCGTGTTCTGTGTGCCGCTTTCACAGAGATCCGGCAGAAAGTCCGGCTGCTCTTCCAATTCCGATCTGCTGCCGGTTCCGCCTGTCTTTAACGGTTGAAATGTATCTTCCTTAATTCGTTCACCGACAATAAGACCACCCGTACCGGTTGGGCCGAAAAGCGATTTGTGTCCGGTAAAACCGAGCAGGTCAATTAGAGCGTCTTCCATGGCGATAGTAACCACTCCGGCACTTTGTGCTGTGTCAACTAAAAAGAGAAGATCGTGATCCCGTGCGATTTTGCCGATTTCAGTAATGGGTTGAATAGTACCCGTTACATTTGATGCATGGTTGAGTGCGATCATGGCCGTGTTGTTCCGTATTGCCGGAATGATATCCTCCGGGTCAAGCAGCCCTTGCGGGGAGCACTGAACAACAGAGATTTCCACCCCATTATGCTCAAGTACTCTCAGCGGACGCATCATTGAATTATGCTCCATACTGCTGGTTATCACATGATCACCCGGACGTAGTATTCCGTTCAGCGCGAGGTTGAGTGCTTCCGTCACATTGGCGGTAAACACGACACGAAGCGGGTCCCGCGCGTGGAAAAAAATACTGACCGCTTCACGTGCGTTATAGATTATCCGACCGGAATCAACCGCCATACGATGTGCGGAACGCCCCGGATTTGCACTGGTACTTTGCATGAAATGCACCATGGCATCAGTAACACAGGAAGGTTTTGGCCATGAAGTCGCTGCGTTATCGAAATAAATCATAGTTAATTTACCTTTTGGTAAGTGTTAGTGTGAATTCATTATCCTGTTCTTTAACCGTTACCGTGCAGCCGTTATTCTCAGCCATTCGTGTGACATTTTCGCACGAGGTCGTTGCATCGATAAGTACTTCGATAGGAAAAGCGCCCTTTGTGATGGCATTCTTGCTGAGTATAACCGGTTGTGGACAGGATAGTCCGCGTGCATCAACGGTTATTGTCATTTTTACCTCCTGTATGTGATTTGTAAATCCGGTAAAGGTAACGATGCCCGTTTAGTTTTTGGGTTACGTTTTTCGGCTTTTATTCATTACCGGTCATAGATTCGGACTTCATAACCATTTGTCATAACCATAGTATACTGTTACTCTGTAATAAAATATGCACCTTTTCCCAACACCTTCATTCATGTAACCATTTCAGGTGAAGGTAATTACATTCTATCGCGCATGGTAAAGCCTACAAATACACAGAAGGCTATACCAATTATCACTGCGATCATACCAGCGGTCGAAATACCACCAACCTGTAATACACCATCGACTATTTTATCGGGCTTTCCCGCGAGGATAAAATTATGTGCAACGCCGGCGCCAACAATCATACCAAGAACAAAAACGGATGAATCGCTGTTGCCTTCACCGGCAAGAAAAAGTTGACGGCCGGGACATCCTCCGGCAAGCGCAAATGCCAGGCCGGCCAATACCATACCCAGAAAGTTCCAGAGGTGGCTGCTGTGTGCAATAGGCTGTGAAGCAAGTCCAAAGGTAACTGATCCAAGTACCATGTTTACTATAAATGCGGCAATAACCATGGCCCCAACGCCACTGATTAGATGGGTATCCCCCATAAGGACAACATCGCGGATTGATCCCATGGTACAGAAACGGGTGCGCTGGGCCAGAAAACCGATAAGCAGGCCGGCACCCAGTGAGATACCAATGGGAGCGTGCATTGCACCGGGCCCTTTTTCACTAAAGAATATAAAGCCCGGTTTAACGAGCAGGAAAATGAGAAAGGTAACCATGATAAGGGGGAGAATATATCCCACTGCAGTATGGGTTTGGTATGACCTGCCCAGATTATACCCTGCTTTGAGAAACTGGACACCAATGGTTACTCCTAAAGCAAGTCCGATAAGTCCAATAATTGCATTCAAATCGCCACCGGCAAGGCGGAGGATGGCACGCCAGGGACAGCCTAGAAACACAAGGCTGCCGATCATGGCGAATATTCCCAGAGTAAACCGGACAATCGGCGCTGAGCCGGCAGTTGCCTTGAATTCTTTAAACGCAAGCGCTGCAATAAGTGCACCCAGTACAAATCCGATTATTTCAGGTCTGAGGTATTGTACAACAGCAGCGCGGTGGAAGCCGAGTGCACCGGCTATATCGCGCTGGAAACAGGCGACGCAAACGCCCATGTTCGGTGGGTTCCCTGCCATCTGCAACAGGGCGGCACAAATGCCGATACATGCGCCAACAACAATAATCCCAAGGCGTGAAGCAAAGAAACTGGTGAGTTTTTGTGACATTCGGAACTTCTCCTGTCAGAAAGTATTCTTTGTACCAATAACACAAAGAACGAGTGAAAAAGATACCACCCTTGTGCGCAGATCGCGGCGCAGGACATCAACTTTCCAGAAGCATGTTCCATCCGCCGCGAATCGAGAGAAGATTTGGTACACAGAGGACGCTGAACTGCGCCCTGTACCATTTCTCATACGCGGCGGTAGAAAAGTGAATACAGTTTCATTGATAATAACCTTTAACGAGATAATCAATCTCTATTTATTTTCTGTTAATATAAATAATTGTATCAGGATTGAGAGACAAATTTTGATATTCAGATTATAAATAAAAAAGTGGGAAAAGTCGGACAGGTGATCTTAACCTATGTGATTTTAGTTGAATTAAAGTATTCAAAGAAAATAGTAAGAATAGTATACCGCACAGGCATTTTACTGAGTTCTGTTGAACTGCGTGAAAAAGAGAAAAATCAGGAATTATATCTAATTGTTAAGTGTTCAAAGTACTTTTTTGAGATAATTTATCTAAATTACTAAAATTTAACTGGAATGCAATTAATTTTTCGATCATTTTGCCTCGTCACGGGTTGCTGATTTAATTATCCATTATTTACAGAGGGCGACAAGGGAAAAATGACCATGCTATTCCGTGTAAAACCATTACGTATTATGACATATTATGATTATATACCCATTTTATAGGTTCTGTCAAAGATTTTAAGAATTAACTTGCCTGAAAACGCTTTGTCGTAGGATTTATCAGTATCACAGCAGAAGATGATATTAATAACGGATAGTCTTTAATTGGATAGTATCCACACTGTCTCGCGGTATGATTTCAAATTCGGCAATTCCCAGAGTCTTTTTATCATCGGTCTTTAATGTAACTTTCCATTTACCCGGTTGCATATTTCTTTTAAATGTATAGCCACGATACCCCTTCGCTCTTCCTCCGGTAAGACGATATCCCATTTTATCCGTTTGCGAATACTTTCCGGTCTTCGGATTTTGGTAATACCAGTGATGAAAGATTCTCTTTTTCAGTCGTGTTGGCGCAAATACGGAGGTAAAGCAGAATACCGTGTCACCCTGGGAAAAGGCATACCTTTTTTCGCCCTTTTTTAGAATGGTATACCATGGAGGTTTTTCGAAACTGCAGTGAAAGGTATTCTCGCGTTTGGAAATAGAACGGTATATACCCATCTCTTTTTTCGCAAGGGGAACAGGGGGTATCACATTAAGGAAATAAAACAGGATAATAAGAATAAAAAGCAGGGAAACCGGCCGAATGTCAAGGGATTCGCTTTTCGATAATTTTTTTAAACCCATAAAGAGACCAAATGAACACGCTACCGCAAGAAGAAATATCCATGCATTCATGTGTTTTAAGAAAACCGGCAGTATCGCATTCAGATACATGAAAGCGGCGATACCAAAGAGTGTTGCTGAAAGGGTGATGTCGTGCAGTTTTTTTTCAATAAATTCATTGCCAACTAAAAGTGCAAGAAGGAACAGCATAAACAGGAGCGAGGGTACGGATGAAGCGCTTTTAAAGTAATACACTACAAATGAGCTGAACAGGCCGCCAAAAAAGAACTGAACCCCCATGGGCAGGTATTCGGAGAATTTAAAGCTGACTTTTCTTCCAATGAGAATAATAACTATTCCAGCTATAAGCACATACACGCCGAAAATTATCATATCAAGCGTGTTGTCAATACGCCTGAGTGTCAGGTTGTCCCAGGTAAAACCGCAGAAAAATGCTATGGCAGGGAAATAGGGTTTTATGGTATTAAATTTTTGTTTAATATGGGTAATCATAAAAATACTCTCTGTCGGTGTTGACGTATGAGAATATGCCTGTTTTGCATAGACCGTTGCATGATATTTTATTTGCTATAATTCCTCCACCCCTCTTCCCCTGTTAACGGGGGAGAAGTATGCGGGAGGGTATAATCAATAATGTCAAGAAAATTTTTCTGCCCCCTTGCTTATGACAAAATGGTTGTTGACACAGTATGTGCTATAAGGGTATTATTAAAATACAATATATGCTATAGTTGATTTTAGCATTTTTCTTATTAAGAGAGTATTATGTTGTCAGATAAAAAAGGAAATGAAATGATTGCAGAACAGAGAAAACAGTATGATCCAACGCGATGTTCTTTAAAAAAATTATGCAAGCTGGTAACGAATTATTCATATGCTTACGAAGATATGGCTGAGTTAATAGAGGATAAGGGATATGAGGAGTGTGTAGAGGGCAATGGAAGGGAAGTCATTGAAGAGCTTGTTGATGTAAGTGTTTTTTTTGAAGAAATGGAAAATAAGAATGACGAGAATACCAGAGACCTGGCTGATGTATACCTCCTGATCGGGGAGTTTTGTCAGGTAATAGAGCATTTTTCCGACAGTATCTCCTGGTTTAAAAAGGCTATTGTTGTTGATGATGTATATGACGTCCCGTATCATAGTCTTGCCATGTCTTACCTCAGTCTTGGAGAGACAGAACTGGCGGTAAAGAGTCTTGAACAGGAGATAGCAGTGGCACCGGGGAATTATTATACGTACCTGTTCCTGGCGGATCTCTATGAGAAACAGGAACGGTATGAAAATGTTGAAGAGGTCTTAAGAAACCTTCTTTCACGTGACTCGGATAACATTCAGGCATTGCACAAGTTAATCTGTCATTATCAAAAGCGCAATCCGGATCTTGATGTAGAACTGCTCAGACGCAGACTAATTAATGCTGATAAGGAACTGGTGAAACTTGACCTGGTCATCTGGACCTATCACATGTGTGAAGAGGGGCGTCTTGAAGAAGCCATTCATTATTTAAGTGAGCGCGAATGTGAATCGCCCCAAATTTCAATTACCCATCTGCTTAAGGCGCATATTTATGGAACTATGCGCCAGTATGTTAAAAAGGGGAGTGAGTTGAAACAATTCAGGAGGCTAAATCACGGCCGTGAAGAATTTATGCGTAATACCTTTGATGAATTTGCCATGATTTTTGGAGAAAGGGCGCGCGCTCGCCTCCAGAAGAAATTGGCGATGACAAAGTTGATTTCCGGTAGAAGACCGTGACAAGTTAGTTCTTTCCTCTGGCTTTAATCCCATAAAGAGATATATTCCCTTACTTTCTTTGACGAAATAATAATCAGCAGTGGTACTTTTTCCTTGCAAGAGTATAAAATGTCTTGGTATAATAAGAATGCAGCTCGCTTATGCAAATACTAGTATCGCAATGAAGTTTCGTGTACGAGCTTCTTTCAGTAGATAAAAACAATGTCTATTTATTAGTAAAGGTATACTATGGCAAAGCATAAAAAGAGTTCAAAAAATGGTAAAAAGGGTCATAAGACAGAGAAGGTTAAAAAAAATACCGCGGGTAAAGTAAAGGGAAAAGAGAAATTGAATAAGAAATTCTATGAAGGAGAATTAGCCAATCTGCAGATAGAATTGGTTAAATTACAGGAATGGATAAAACATGAAGGATTAAAAGTCGTCGTTATTTTTGAAGGGAGAGATGCGGCTGGAAAGGGTGGTGTTATAAAGCGGATAACCCAGAGTCTCAATCCGCGTGTTTGCCGCGTGGTCGCATTAGGGACTCCGACCGAACGTGAGAAAACACAATGGTACTTTCAACGCTATGTACCCAATCTTCCAGCCGCAGGTGAAATGGTACTATTCGACCGGAGCTGGTATAACCGTGCTGGTGTGGAACGGGTAATGGGTTTTTGTACTGAAGAGGAATACCGGGAATTTCTTCGCTCCTGTCCTGAATTTGAACGCATGCTTATCCGGTCTGGTGTAATTCTTATCAAATACTGGTTTTCAGTCAGCGATGATGAGCAGGAGCGCCGCTTTCAGGCACGTATCCATGATCCTACCAAGCGGTGGAAATTAAGTCCAATGGATATGGAGTCACGCAAGAAATGGGGTGAATACTCAATTGCAAAGGATGAAATGTTTAAATATACCGATATTAAGCAGGCACCATGGTATGTTGTTGAAGCTGATGATAAAAAGCGTGCCCGGTTAAATTGCATCAAACATCTGTTAAGTGTTATTCCCTATAAAGACCTGACGCCAAAACCGATTAAGCTTCCTCCCCGCCAGGAGCATCGCGGGTATGTCAGGCCGCCATTAAGCGATCAGACTTTTGTACCTGAAAAATATTAATACCTGTTCAACAATCTTGTTTTGATTTTTAATAAAAATCTATATTTTCCTTTAATTCGCTGATTTATATAAAATTGTGTTATTTTATCTCGAGAAGATTATTTCCGGGAACAAGAGAAGTTTTTTCTATACACTCATATGTTATAACTACTGAAAAAAATGAATTTAAATTACCACCATACACATCTTATTAGTATATTATGTGT
>CBDVBE010000218.1:0-10755 GCA_965372145.1 uncultured bacterium
CAGGAAAAAATAAAAATATTGCCGTAAGTTCCTTTATGCCAAAAATCAATGCTTTTATGTCACTCACATTAGAGCAGGTATTTGATGATAATGATAAATTTTTTAATATTGACATTGATCATAAGCCACCGAGTTTTGCAATGGGCGCCGTAATGACAGTCCCTCTCTTCAGCGGATTCAGAAACTCAACCAACTTGAAAAAATCAAGTTACGAGTATAAAAAATCAGTCGTCGAGGAACAAAAAATTGAATCACAACTTAAAGTTAACCTTAAACGTATCAAGCTTTTTTACAAAGCGTCATATGAAGCGGTTAAAGCTGCCAAAAAACAGCAGGAGCTTATGGAAAAACAACTCGACATCATGCAGAAACGCTACGATGGCGGTTTAGTAAACCAGTCACAGTTACTCGAAGTTGCGCTCGGAGAGAGCCAAACCAGAATCGGATATATTCAAAAAGTTTTTGAATGTTTATTATATGAAGCTGAATATCTTAAAAACGTTGGTAAACTGGAGGTCGCCCAATGAGAATTATAAAACTGCTGATAGCAAGTGTACTGATCTTTGGAATAATAAGCTGTGAAGTCCCCGGTAAAAAGAAAGGTACCGGCCAGGATACTGTCCAGGTTAAACCGCCGACTCCCGTGGAAGGCATTCGGGTTATCAGGGGATTGGTTTCCCATGAAGTTCGCGCATCGGGGGTTACCGCAGGTATCAATGAATCATATGTTGTCTCGGAAACGAAAGGAAAAATTGAACAGGTTAATTTCAGTCTCGGGCAATGGGTTGAAAAGGGGAAAATACTCGTGAAGGTTAATGATGTCATTCAGTTTGCTGCTTTTGAACAGGCAAAAAAGGCTTCTGCAGCAACTGAATTAAACCTGAAAGTAACCCAGAGACTCTTCAACGAAGGCAATGCTTCCGATGCGGAATTGACTAACGCTCAAAGCCAGGCAACAGGAGCGAATGTACAGTTTGAATCAGCCCGGAAAGCGTACCGCGACTGTAAAATCAAAGCACCTATTTCAGGATATATTGCCCAGAAAGAGTTAACTATTGAGAAAGGCAATGTCCTTGGCGGCGGTACTCTGGTAGCACGCATTGTTAACATTTCTTCACTAAAAGCAACCGTATCCGTGGGTGAAATGGAAATAGGTATTCTTAAAAAAGGTATGCCGGTACAGGTAAAAGTACCTGCGGTTGGCAATAAGTTATTTACAGGAAAAGTAGCTGCTATTGCAGCAGGCAGTAATCCGGCAACCGGATCATACCCCGTTGAAATCGTCTGGAAAAATACGCGCGACCGGGCAATTAAATCAGGGATGTCCGTACGGGTGACTATTACTACACAAGAGCGTGATTCAACAATTCTCATTCCAGTGACTACCCTGGTTAAGAAAGATGCAAAAGATGCAGTGTTTATCGCATCCGAAGATCGTGCAATACTCAGATTTGTCACTACAGGCAGAGCAACAGGCAACCTGATTGAGATTTACGACGGCATTTCAGTTGGTGAGGTCTTGATTATAACAGGGATGACTAATCTCAGCCGCGGTGAGCATGTATCGGTTACTCTTCCCGGGGAAAGTGGGGAAACCCAATGAACTTTGGTAAATTCTCCGTAAAGAATCCAGTGCTGGTTAACATTCTTATGATTGCTATAATTGTATTAGGCACCCTTTCACTTATTCGATTGCCCCGGGAAATATTCAGTGACATAGCCTTCTCCTGGGCATTTATCGCAGTTCCCTACCCGGGTGTTTCCGCTGAAGAAATAGAAAAAAATGTCGCTATCAAAATTGAAGAAGAAATAAAGGATGTTGACCGGATTCGAAAGATAAACTCAGTATGCCGGCAAGGCATCTGTTTTGTTCAGGTTGCTTTTGATGATGAAATTTCTAAAGCAGACTTCCAACGGGCTTATCAGGATCTGCGTACAGAGTTTGATAAAGTTACTCTCCCGGACGGTACTCTTGATCCATGGGTTGAAGACTTTTCAAGCTCCGATTTTATGCCGATGCTGACCCTCAACCTGAAAGGAAATGTTGACGCAACAGTATTAAATGAAACTGCACGCGATCTGAAAGACAGGATCCTGGATATAAATAATATCTCCAAAGTCGAGATTGTCGGCGGTCAGAAACGTGAAATATGGGTTGAAATCAATCGTGATAAACTGGACGCCTTCGGTATATCTATAAACGAGGTAGCTGATGCTATAAAATACCGAAACATAAATATCCCCGGCGGTACCCTTGAATCTGAAACCCAGAACTACCTCCTCCAGGTTATCGGTGAAATTAAAAATGCAAAACATTTTGGCGAAGTTATTGTCCGCAGCAGACCCGGACAGGGTACTATAAAAGTATCCGATGTCGCCACTATCAATGAAGGATTTGCTAATTCCCGATATGATGTGCGGTATGACGGTGAAACTGCAATTTCTTTGTTCATCTCAAAATCGTTAAAAGGTAATTCAATTCAGATTGTACAGGAAATTAAAAAAATTGTTAAGGACTTTGAGTCAACGCTTCCTGAAGGTATCACTATTCACCCTTTTAATGACACCTCTATTATTATCCAGGATATCATTCGTGTACTCAGTAAAAACTCTGTTATTGGATTCTTCATCTTGATTCTCGTTCTTTTTATCTTTATAGGGTTCAGAAACTCCTTAATTACCGCACTCGGTATACCGATCACCTTTGCGGTCACTTTTATGTTTATGGAATGGTATGGTGAATCATTAAACGGCAACTCACTCTTTGCACTGGTTATGGTCCTCGGTATGATCGTCGATCATGCGATTGTCATTATTGAAAACAGCTACCGGCATCACCAGCTTGGTTTATCGCTCGAGGAGTCAGCAATTAAAGGCACAAACGAAGTGGTCAAACCGGTCATAGCCGGCTCACTTACCACCATTGCAGCATTTCTACCCTTTATGCTACTCCCGGGTATTATGGGAAAATTCATGCGTATTATACCGATTGTAACAACACTTGCACTCCTCGCTTCAACAATGGAAGCACTCATATTCCTTCCTGTTCACTTTGCTGAATGGGGAAGCAAGTCAAAAGGATTGACCGAACAATTCTTTACCAAATTTCAAAGCAAATTCAGAAAGGTATTGGAACGACTGTACCGGCACCGTTATCTTACCCTTCTGGGGGCTATGGGTCTGCTCATTGTGGCGATCATATCAACCCCCCTTATTCGTCAGGACCTTTTTGCCGGAGAAGAATTCTCGCAATTTATGATCGATATCGATCTGCCGTTAGGTACTCCCCGTTCTGCAACAAATACCGTGTGTAACCGTTTTGAAGAACGTATCCTGCCGCTTGTCGGTAATGGTGAGGTTTCATCCATCACTGCAACGGTCGGATTTAAGGTGACCGATGAAGATTGGTTAACCCAGAATAACTATGCACAGATTACCGTTGACATAACAGAATTAAACGAAGGGCGGAAGCGGCCTGTTAATGCTATCATTGAAGAGGTGAAAGAGATGTGTAAGGATATCCCCGGTGCAGAAAATGTTAAGTATCGGAAAATAAGTAACGGCCCGCCGGTTGATAAACCCATAACCTTCAGGTTACAGGGTGATAATTATGATGACATGGCTTCAATTGCGGATGATTATAAGCAGTTTCTCGCACACTATCCTGAGCTCTACAACATCGACGATAATTTTGACCGGGCAATCCCGGAGCTGCAGATTACGATTAATGAGGAGCGTGCCGCCTCTCTTGGCCTTAATGTAGGCCTTATCGGAATGTGTATCAGAAATTCTTTCGATGGTATCACGGCCACGACCTTCTTTGAGGAGGACGATGAGATTGACGTTATCATCAAATTCGCTGAAGCAAGCCGCTCATCTATTGAAGATGTCAAGCAGATGAAAATTCCCACTATGGATGGCAGGCTGATCCCGTTCTCAACGGTCTGCACATTGACTCGCGGGAAGGGAATCGCGAATATCAAGCGGGAAGACCGGAAACGGGAGATAACCATTTTTGCCGATGCGGATGACAAACGCAATATCAGAACTATCAACACTGAAATTGAAAAGGTTTTTAATGAGAAATATAAGGAAGCCTATCCCGATGTAACCCTGAACATGGAAGGTGAATTCGCCGAATTCAATAAGGTAATAACTGATATACTGCGTCTTTTGGGAGTCGGCCTCTTTCTTATGTATATAATCCTCGGAGCCCAGTTTAAATCCTTTGTTCAGCCTTTTATTATGGGAGCAACTATTTTCTTTGCCGCTATCGGGTGTATTCTTTTTCTTGTTGTCTCCCAGACGCCCTTTTCGGTCGTGGTTATGTTTGCAGGAGGAGCATTAACCGGCATCTGCGTTAATGATTCTATTGTGTTGATCAGCTTCATTAATTCACTGCGGCGAAGCGGAAAATCAATACTTGATTCAGTGATTGAGGGCAGTGTTACCCGCCTCCGTCCGATTATCCTTACCTCGGTTACCACCATTGCAGGATTGATGCCGATGGCTCTGGGTATCGGCGGACGTTCAGACACGTGGGCTCCTATGGCGTTAACAATGATTTTCGGTCTCTTCTTCTCAACAATGGGAACCCTGCTGGTCATCCCCTGCATGTACGGCATGATGGATGATATGAGTGCCAAGTTAGGCTTTACCATGAAATTAGAAGGCGAATAGTTTTTCGAATTCTTCATTATTTCAGGGAGGAGGCCACCCCTCCCTGAAACTATTTCACTTTAATTTAAACTAATTATACCCAAAAAACGACTGATTATTGAGTATATTTATTGTATACACACATCCGTGGCTAATAGGGGGCAATTATCCACACGAATGGGGAGAGTAGCCATTAAGGCTATTGCTTCTGCTATCTCTGCGATTCTCAAGAGGGGGAGACATGCGTTATCTATCCCAAAAGGTAATGGTTGCTTTAACTGTCTTAATAACAATAACATACGTTGAAAAACTCCACGCCCAATTCCCTGATACTATCTGGGTACCTGTTACATTCTATGATTTTCGTTCGGACCGGACAAATCCGGAATTCGAACAGCCGAATGATAACCAGCTGCATCGGGGTATGTTGCGAAACACCCTGGATTCTGAGGGAAAACCGGTTGTCGGCTCTTCACCCTACAGGAATTATGAAATAGAAAAATGGTTCCGTAAATGGGAACCGGGCGACAAGACCATTCCCCATTATGATTCCACCTGGGCCTATCAGACTATGTATGATCCGAATACTGCCAACGGTTGGATGCTCGAATATGATTATAACGTGAGATATCTTGGCCAGCAAACCCTGTCCCATGATACCGCATTTAAAAATGTTGTTATCGAATCCTCCCTCCCTTTTATACATACTACCAATGGGGTATATAAATATGAGGATGATGATTTTTTCCCTCTGGACAACCAGGGATTCGGTAATGAATGGCATGTAAATATAAATCTCCTTCAGGAAATTAATGATTACCTGACAAGCATCGGACAGCCCACGATAACCCAGGCAGACCTGAATCATAATTTCTCCTATACTATGGAAATGCACTGGGAATTCCAGATGAAAAAAGGGCTGATATTCAAATTCACCGGGGATGACGATGTCTGGGCTTTCATCGATAACAGGCTGCAAATGGATTTGGGCGGTATTCATGAACCGGCCGGCGGTTCATTCCTGGTTGATACAATCCCCGGGCTTTTTGAAGGCCAGGTTTACCACTTCGACTTTTTCTACGCTGAACGTCATTCGTATGAATCCCATATTCTGATTACTACGAACATCATCAGCTCACCGCCGGAATCATTATACATCGATGTCGAACCGAGCGATACAATCAAAGCGGGTGAAACAGTAACCGCGATAGCAGAAATACACTCAGATACCGGTATCATAAGTATCTCAGACCTGCCCGGGGATTTCACCTGGGGATTTATCGATCTCTATGCTAATAACCATGATTCCACTTTTGTCATCTCTAACCACAATGCCTACTTTACTCCGACAGAGGCCCCGACAACAGTTTTAATCTGGGGAACTTATATTGATACAGCGCTCGGTATTACCATTACCGATACGGTTGAGATCACCGTTATCCCGGGCGATCCGGCACAACTGGTGATTGAACCGAATCCGGATGGCGCGACTGTTTCACCCTTTGATCCTAATCCTGTTGATACTATTACTATCAATTCCAGCCAGACGAATGCAAATTGCTTTGCCGCATTACGGGATAAATTCGGGAACTTCTGTAAACACTCGACTGATACGGACTGGGATACGGACGACCCATTGATCGCAACCGTCACCAACGGGAACACTGCCAATGGAGAAGGGGTTATTACCCGGCAGACAAACGATGGTATCACAATTATTACTGCAACAGATAATGATTATACTTTATCTGATGATGTTGTGGTTAAAATCGTTCCCTATTACTATATCGATATTAAAATTTATGTTAAGAATCCAACAGATTCTACTATAACCTCTTTAAATATAAATACCAACCAGGATACGACCCTTTATGTACGAGGGCAAAAATCATCCGATTCTACCTGGGAAGATATCCGTGCGGACTGGCACGCGTCAACTGCGATAAAAACAACAGTTCCACCACCGGCTAATGAGTATTCATGGTATGTATCACCCACAGACAGCGGTAGAGGGTATATCCGGGCGACCAAGGACAGCGTGGCTGACACCCTTGATGTTATAATTGAAGCCGGGCCTCCTACCAAATTGACACTTGAGATTTATACCCCTGACTCACTTTGTATTGCCGGGAGACCGATTTATGCAGATTTGACCATTAAAAATGACGACGGCATGCTCATTCCCGGTGACTGGACTAACGGGTCTGAATTCACCGACCTGCTTCCCGGCATTCAGACAATGTACAATGTCCTCACCGTCGAACAAATGTATCCAAGTGTTGTCATATTTGACAACGATACCGTCCATCTCAATAATAAAAAAGATATCACCTTCACCGACGGCAAGGATACAGTCTATTTTCTGCTCTACTACGTACCGCCTCCTAACGACCTGCACGATATGCAGGTCACGCTGGACTGCGGCCTGACCGCGCATGACGAAACAGTGCTCTATCCGGGGCCTGTTGCGAAAATTACTATTGTGCAGGGTGACAACACCGAGTTCCCTTCTGATACGGTTGTCATCAAGTTCGGCGAGAATCAATTGTTTAAAACAATCGGTACCGACCTCTATGGAAACAATCTCGGCAATATCAACTGTGACTGGGTGCTTGATGATACACTGCCGCAGATATCGACAAATGTAACGAACGGCTCCCAATTCTACTATAATCCAAAGATCACCGCAAACACCCATGGGTATTTAACTGCAAAAGTAACAGAGAATAACGCTGTCACAGACAACATATTTATAAAAATTATTGCGCAGGTAGCAAAAGTATTAGTCGCAAAAACACTCGATGTAAGCGGCAACGGATATCTTGATGGTATAGAAATCACCTTTGACAAGAATGTAACCTTTCCCGGTAATTATGATCCGGGTACTATTGGCGTTGATTATAATACTACATCGTTCAAAGTTAAAGCTATCCAACCTGGCCACGGTTCTACCAACACAAAATTCACCCTTATCCTTGAAGAAAATCAAACAAATAAACCACAGACCGACTGGAAGCCTAACCTTTCATTTTATGAAAATATATCTGATGAAGTCGAAGAAATTACTAATCGGGAATGCTCCGACGGCGCTGGGCCGGTGATCTGGTCTATTATAAAAAAGATACACGATATCTATGATAATACTAAAGATGAGGTAGACGTTACTATAAGCGAAGAATTTCAGAATGAAGCAGGGTCACCTTTCGATAATCATGATTCAAGGCCCGAGAATGTATTTAATGTCTGGAAATATGAAAACGGCGACACCATTCAAATCAAAGGTATGTTTAAAGACATAGGCATGCCTGAAAAAAGAAATAAAAGAATTATTTTCAAAATGACAAATGGGGAGAATCTTAACGGGAACCATTTCCTGAATCTTATTCGCGACAAAGGATATGTCGCTGATGTCTCACCGGCTATAAACATACCGAACGAGAATAACCAGAAAGTCCGGGTACGAATTACCGGTGACCTGGGGAATATTGAAATCGGACCGAATCCATTAATTCCTAATTTGATCTTCTTCAACGATCATATAAATGACCCGATCACCTTCATTAACGAAGATAAACTCTATAACATAATTCAACAAAACGGCGGCGTAATGATAGTAATTCCCCTTCTGGGGATCAAGAGCATGGAAGTTGCTATCATGGTATTTGATGCTATCGGAAACCTGGTATTTTCCAACCAGAGTGACGGCGACATCCTGAAAACAGTTGTCGAATCAGAAGATCAATGGATGCTGGAGGCTCTTCAGACTGGTACGGATGTTGTAGATTTCCCACTCTACTGGCACGGTGTTACTTCCAATGGTATGCGGTCAGCACCGGGAATCTACAAGATTTTAGTCTTTATCGATGCTACAACGGTATCTGATGAAAAGAAAAAATCAAAACACGCTGTTACCGCGGCGGTGAGAAGATAATAACTCGAAATAAAATTTAAATGAGAAAGGTCATCAGGTTGTATGGTGGCCTTTTTTTATTATTGAAATGGCATGATACAATAGAACATGCCATACGGTTTGTTTTTTATTGTGACACACTAGTTTTTTCGCACACGTGCACGCGACTATAAAATACCCAAAAGTAAAGAACCAGCGGGACCTATTGTATCCAACATCATTCGTACAACAACTTTTCAAAATGGATTGTTTTATCAAAAAAATCTGATTGATTCAATGAATCATCTAATAACCCCTCATAAATCAGAACAGGTCTTACTGAAGTATACTTCGGTCTTTTTAGGAGCAATATTTTTCCCCTAACTTCATCAATCACATCTCTGGTAATCTTCTTTCTGAATTTTATTTCGCATAAATATAAAGTGGAGAATTTTGTCATTATAAGTAGATCAATCTGACATGCTCCTTTATTCACTCTGGTTGGATTCTGAAAAAATGGAGAAGCACTTATAATACTATTGGCGTCAATACCGATAAGCTGAATAACCTTTGGCAAATTGTGTAACACCAGGTTTTCAAATTGAAAACCCATAATAATATTCCAGTTCCTCAGGTTTTCTATTCCGGTGAAATCATACAATCCTGACTGTACCTTGTCCTTTACTGGTTCTATATATCTAAGATAAAAACGCAAATAATTATCTTTGATCCTATACTTGCTTATACGGGATCGTTTACCGTCAAAGCGATATAAATAATACCTTTTAATAAATCCTGAAGATTCCAAATCAAATAAATATTCACTTATATCACCATTGGGTGGCCTTCCTGTTACTATTGCTAATTCTTTGGTAGAAAAATTTTGCTTTGCAAGATTTTTTACTATTTCCTTATATATTTTAGCACGCTTATTAAAAATATCATTAAAAATTTTATCAAATTCTTTGAACAGAATACCACCTTTATCGAAACATAATCTTTTAATATTCTCCTCAGCGCTCTTTTTTATATTAATCTCTTCAAGATATTTTGGTACACCGCCAGTTACCGAAAGAATTTTCAGCTTTTCCATTGAAGAGATTAAATCCGCTTTATCAAACCAGAACTTATTACAATCATGCAGAGGTAATTCTTGAAGATCTATTTCTAAAGAAACACGGCCAAGAAAATCAGTATCATTTAGTATATTTTTATCTATCCAGGATGAAACAGAGCCACATAAAACCAGAATTAATTTATCGTTTTTCTTAAACTTCGTATCCCAGGCAATCTTCAGTTTACCGGCAAAATCTTTATCGCTACTTCCCATCCATGATATTTCATCAAGCAGTATAAGTATTCGTCCGGAACGGGTATGACTTGCCAGATGGGAAAATGCATCGTTCCAGTTTTCAAGAGGAAGTGCAGGAATATCAAAAATATCTTTCATCTGCTCACTGAAATTCTTTCTTTGATCCTCGTCACCTAAACCGCTATGCGGTGAAACTCCCTGAATTTCACAAAAAAGGTCAAACTTTTTTCCGAACTCTTGAATTAACGAACTCTTTCCAATTCTCCGTCTTCCCTTGACAACAATTATACTGGCAGTCTTTTTATTTAATAACTCCTTGAGTTTTCCCAACTCCTCTTTCCGCCCGAAAAACATAAAAATCACCCCGCGTTTTGTAATATATCGATTTGTAGAGGAAAATGGGTTGTGTGCAAATCCTCTACAAATCGACTTTTGTCATTATGTAGAACTACAAGTAAATATAATACAAACCTCTATAAAATGCTATTTAATTATATTTAGCGACTTTTTTTAGATTGCTGGTTAGATTTGATTTTGAGGGATTGTACCTGTTATGTCTTTTGTCCGGTCTGCGAGGCGGCACAATTATGAAATAACTTTAAAACTATTAAATTACCACCGTCCCTGATATCTTAAAAAACGAAAAGTTTAATTCTCTATTGACTTTGCGTACCAAATTTGGTACATTATAAGTAATGGCGCAATCTAATATCCCAGATTTTATCCTTAATGTACGCTTCTATAAAACTGAAGGTGGTACTGAACCTGTCAGAGTGTGGCTTAAATCTTTGCCTACAAAATATAAAAAAAATATTGGCGAGGATATTAAAACTGTTCAATATGGTGTAGAATCCCACGCTTGCTACACATAAAAATCCCAGGTTTTTCTGGTATT
>CBDVBE010000219.1:0-10723 GCA_965372145.1 uncultured bacterium
TATTGCATTGCTTTATCAAAAGGGATGTAGTAATTGAAATGGCAGTAGATACCCTTCTTTACAGCCCATTGCAATGTTCGCATGTCTGTGCTATACGTTGAGCCGGGAAGCCCGATTACAAAGTAACCACTGATACTTTTGAAATACTTTTTTGCAATATGCACAGCTTCCTCTATCTGTTCGATGGTTTCACCTTTTCTGATGCATTCCAATACTGTTGGTTCGCTCGATTCAATACCAAAACCGACGGTGCTGCAACCTGACTCTGCCATAGACTTTGCCTGGTCTTTTTCAATACGGTCAGCTCGAAGACCATTGGTACAGAGCCATTCCAATTTGAGTGGTTTAATCTTCTCACAGAATGCAAGAACACGGTCCTTTTCAAGATTGAAGCAGTCATCGGCAATAGAAAATGTTTTGATATTCCATTTTTCTTTCGCCTGTTTCAATTCGTTATAGCAATTATCAGGGCTTCTCGGGAGCCATTTCCTATTACGACTCAAGCAATAGGTACAGGAGAAAGGACAGCCGAGGCTAGTGAGAATAGGGTAGGGCCATGTACCATTTTCCCAGTTCCTGTAAAAAACGGGAAAAGAATCAAACCGGCTATAATCAGGAAAGGGGTACTTGTCTGAGAATGGCTCTTCAAAAAGAATTGTATCATCCCATTGCAGGAATGGGTAACAACACTGAACATCGAGAAATCCCGAGAGTGATTTTATCTTTGTTTCAGGAAATTTTTTATGGTATTTCTTCTTAATTTTTTCAGCTTCAGAAAAAGAACGGGATTGAAATGAGATACCAAGAATGTCTGTTTCCATTGAGTAGAGCCGTTCTTTGGGTTCCGGCATGGTATTGTAATCAATCACACGGCTATTGAAGAAGGTGGCTGCATAAGCGAGAGCAAGATTAGGCAGGTCCCTGTTGGAATGAGCATCCGGATTAACGAACAGCATCAATTATTTCCTGTATACACTTTTTTATAAAAATCTTCCTGGAGCCCGGCGATTCGTTCCCAGGTAAAACGCTGCGCCCATTTGTATCCATTATTACCCAGGCGTTTTCTCTCTGATTCATCCTGTAATAACAAAACCATCTTTTCAGCAAGTGCATCGCTATTCTCTGAAGGAACCAGAATACCTGTTTCACCGTCACGAATTGAATCTTTAAGCCCCATTATCTGAGTGCCGAGGGTTGCTTTTGAGGATGCAGCCGCTTCTACAGCAGAGATACACCACCCTTCAAAACGGGAAGGCATACACACGAAAGATGCATTATGGAACAATTCGTGTTTTTCGATTTCCGAAACATTGATTAAATAGGTAATATTTCCTTTTGCAGGGGAGTGTTGCATTCGTTTTTCAAGCCATGCAGTATCACGACGCGATCCTCTTCCGGCTATCTTTAACGTATAATCAGGAAAAGAAGGAGCGATTTTCTCGAAAGCATCCAGTATGAGATCTATTCCTTTCATATGCACATCAATTCTGCCAAAGTAGAGAATGTAGTTACTATCATGGGTATTTTCAGAATTTATTGTGGTATCATAGCCGGTATATGCTGCACACACATTTTTGTGTGAATAGTTTTTAAGGATAAATGCAGCCATGCTGTCGGTTAATGTGATAAAATGCTTTCCGAACTGTAATGCCAGGTGCTCGGCAAACCAGGGGAATATTCCAAAAACCAGGTATTTTCGAAAAGGTTCTTTTCCGGTAAGGTGATAAAATTCGATAATAGTTTTATCCCTGCGAAACAGAAAGGCCACGACCGGTGAAAATACTGAATAACCGATAACAATTACATCTGCTTTAACAAACAGGGAGTGTAGTGTTGCGAATAGAGCGAATGTAATACGGCTGATTAAATAATTGGAGCCAAAGCCGAGAAAGGAAAAGCGAATACCCGGTTCTGAATAAGGTTTGGCGCCCTTAAAATAACCGCTGAAATAATGAATTTCATGATTGGCGGCAAGAAGTTTATGAATAGTTAATTCACGAAATGCACCACCGCCGCCGCACCGTGGATTTTTAACATGATCATATGCGTAATGGACAATTTTCATGTATTGATACCGGATAAGAAATGTTTAAAGACGTTAAAGCTAAAAACTTGAAAAATAAAAAATAGTATCTGCCTAACACTTACATGTTGTGATACCCAACTACTATTTTCTTATCGGGGATGTACGAATATTCTTATCTATATATCTCAAAATATTTCGAAGTATGAATCAGAATTCTCAAAAACCAAGGAAAGCTCTCTTTCTTGACAGGGATGGTATTATTAATGAAGATACCGGCTATCCTCACAAACCGGAGCATATACAATTCAAGGATGGTATTTTCGAGTTTTGCAAAAAAGCTATTGACAAGGGGTATATACTCGTTGTGGTAACCAATCAGGCAGGTGTTGCAAAGTGTATTTTTACTGAGAAAGATGTGCAGTTCCTGCATAAATGGATGGATAATAAATTCACAGAACAGGGGATTGCACTCGCAGGTTTCTATTATTGCCCCTATCATAGTGATGCGACAGTATCACGGTATAAGAAAGATTCTGATTTGCGAAAACCAAAGCCGGGCATGATTTTGCAGGCTGTGAAAGATCTGAATATTGACATCACTCAATCAAAAATGATCGGCGACAAGCAATCGGATCGAATAGAACTGGAAGGATTGCAGTCTATTATTGTAAAAGGTCCCTATACACACGAAAATTATGATGTTGTCAATCTTCACGCAGTTCTGAAGTTACTGTAAAGGAAGGTACGATTCTTTGCGTGCTCAAGAATTATAAAAGAAAGAGAACGGGGTGTATACTATTTTATCAAACACCTGTAATTAAATCAGTCTGCACATTTTTATTGAATAATTGTTTATATAGTAACATATTTATTAAAGGCATCGCATATCTTTCTGTGGTTTTTAATCAAAAATGAATAGAATTGTAGATTTATAGTTGGAAATATTATATGATATATTATTTTAAAGCAGTACGAATATTTTTCATCATCTATTCCATTGAAAATAAATCTTTTAAAACACACAAAATCTATTAAAGGGAGGAGCTTTCATGAGCCGTCTGTTCTTAAAAGCCATACCGTTTCTTATTATTACACTGATCTTCACAAGTGTAACAGTCCTGGGGGATGAAAAATTTGACAACCTCCTTAACACGGGGAAATATAAGAAAGCTATTGAATATGCTAATGCCAATATTCCGGCCAAAACCAGAAATGTCGATATCTGGGTTAAGCTTGGCATTGCCCATGAAAAGAATAAAAGCCCGAGAGATAAAATCCTGAAATGCTATACCGAGGCGCGAAAAGCGAATCCCAGTGATCCGCGAGTTTATATTGGTCTCGGTAAATGCTCGCTCCTCGCCAGGAAATATAAAGACGCGGTAAAACATTACCAAAGAAGTTATGTTTTAAAACGCACAGCCGCTGCTGCTGAAGGAATCGCAATCGCTGCAACAAAACTGAAAAATATGGATAAAGCGCGTGATGCTGCAGAATCAGCAGTTAACCTTGATCCAAATGTTTTTGAATCACGTCTTATTCTAACCGATATCTACCGTAAAGAAAATGACTATAAAAGCGCTGCGCAGCAGTTAGAGCATATTGTTAAAAAGGAACCCAAATCTTTGAAATACTGGAAACGTCTCGCTGTGTGTTACGAGAAGACGGGGAATAAGGACAAGCTTGCCCAGGTTGATCCTAAAATTATTGAACTTGACAAAAGGGATGTTAAATCACGCAAACGCCATGCCGAATATTCTTTGGTAAAAAAAGATAAGGGTACCGCATATACGTTATATAAAGAGCTGGCAATATTGACACCTAACGATCCAACGGTGTTTAAAAACCTCTATGAAATTTCCCAGGCAAAGGGTAATAAGGATGACGCGATACTCTATTTGAAAAACTTCCTTGCGCTCGATTCAAGCAATGCAGTGTTCCATAAATCGCTTGGCAACCTACTGTATGAAAAGAAGGATTTAGACGGCGCCCTTGATTCATATCGACGCGCTTTAAGAACTGATCCTAAAATAAAAGGATTCTATAAAAATTATGAGACGATTGTCTTGAAAAAGGGCTTTAAAAAAGAATCAATTAAGGTTATAAAGGGTGCAATTGCAGCAGGTGAAGCTGATTCAAAATCGTATATCGCATTAGGAAATATCTATAAAAATCTGAAACAATATGTCAGTGCAATTAAAATGTATAAAGCGGCACTGAAAAAAGAAACAAAAAATATCACCGTGTTAACGTCACTCGCTGAATGCCAGGCGAAAAGTAACAAAACAGGTGAAGCAATTGTAACCTATGAACAGGTCATTTTATTAAATCCACAGGCAGCAAAAGAACATAAGATCCTCGGTGATCTTCATCTTAAGTTAAAAAAGACTGATAATGCCATGCAGGCCTATAAAAAGTATCTTGAAAAGGTGCCGACCGACTATAAAATTGCGCGTACGATAGGATTGCATGAACATAAAAAGAAAAAGTATAATGATGCGATAAAATATCTCGATAAGGTGAAAGACGCCAAACTACATAACACTGCATATCTAACGGCACTTGGTGAATCGTATTATAATACGAAGAATTATAAAAAAGCGGCCGAGTCGTTCGCAAAAGTAAAGTCCCGCAAGGTGTCGGACACCGTACTGAAGAATATTCTTAAGCCTCTCGGTGACAGCTATGAAAAAATTGGTAATAAGCAGAAAGCCGCAGAGGCGTATAGCGCATATACAAAAATTTCAGGGGTGCGTGATAAAGACGCCTCATATATGAAAGGGTATCTACGTGAGGATACTGATAAAGCTACCGCGATCAAAATCTATGAATCGAATACAAAGGTTTTTAAAACTGATCACCGAAACTTCCTGAGGCTTGGACTTATTTATGCGAAAGAAAAGGCAACACTTTCAAAAGCTGCTATAATGTTGAATAAAGCTTCTCTCCTTGTTACAAAAGATCCTGTAATCTGGAAAAATCTTGCGCAGGTGTATGGTAAGTTAAGGAGAGAGGACAAAGAACTGTATGCCTATCAAAAACTTCTGGCTATTGAACCACAGAATTTAACCGCAAACAGGCGCGTGGGAACTATCCTCCTAAAGAAGAAAAAATATACCAACGCAATTGTAAATCTGGAAATGGTACTGACATCTTCACCGAAAGATGTTGAAATCATGGAACTCCTTGCTGAAGGATATATGAAGACGAAACGTCCTGCAAAGGCAGTCGATTTACTCGCTAAAGCAAAACAAATAAATCCGAATAAAGTAGAGACTCGCACTGCGCTTATTGCAGCATGCGAAGCTGCCGGCAAGAAGGACATGATTAAAAAGGAAAAAGCCGAACTTGCGAATCTCGACAAAAAGATTATAGCAAAAGATAAAAGGAATATTGATTCACGGGTACGCCTTGCTGATTATTCTTACCTGAAGAAAGACTTAACAACTGCATACGCTATCTATAAAGAACTTGCGGTTCTGACGCCTAAAGATAAAGTGGTGTTTAAGCGACTGAATGAAATCGCTTTGAAGAATGGTAAGAAGAAGGAAGCTATAAAGTACCTGAAAAAGTACCTTGCTCTCGATACAAAGAATGCCAAAGCCCATATTGTTCTTGGCAACCTGTTATATGAACAAAAGGATTTGGATGGCGCCCTTAAATCTTACCGCACGGCACTGAAACTCGACCCGAAAGTTAAAGGTTTTTACAAACGGTATGGTGAGATTGTTGTGAAGAAGGGCCTTGAAGATGAGGCGATTAAAGTACTAAATTCGACAATTACTTCCGGTGAAGCTGATGTGAATATCTACATCACGCTTGGTACATTATATCAGAAGAAGAAAAAGTATCAACCGGCAATTAAAATGTATCAAAAGGCTTCTGATTTAGACCCCAAGAATCATGATGTTTTAACCTCGCTCGCCGAGTGTCAGGCAAAGGGTGGCAACGCAAATGCTGCAATTCTCACCTATGAACAAGTGGTCTTGATTAATCCGAATGCAAAGAAGGAATATAAGGAACTCGGTACGTTGCAGATTAAGGTCAATAAAAAAGGTGCCGCAATAAAAACATATAAGAAATACCTGGAAAAAGTACCCAGTGATAATAAAATTGCCAAGACTATCGGCCTGTATGAATATGAAAAGAAAAATAATAAGGATGCGGTGAAGTATCTCTCTATGGTAAAAGATGCTAAACTCCATAATACTTCTTATTTAGCAGCTTTCGGCCAGGCATATTATCAGTTGAAAAATTATGGAAAAGCTGCTGAAATGTTTGACAAAGTCAGAAAACGGAAGGTTGGTGAAAAAATTCTTAAGGAGATACTCAAGCCGCTCGCAGAATCCTATGAAAAAACAGGAAAAAATGCAGATGCAGCTGATGCTTATCTCGCCTATACGAAACTGTCCGGTGTAAAAGATGGGGAGGCATCATATAAAAAAGCATTTCTCCGTGAAAAAACAGGTAAAAAGGCTGCTGTAGCAATGTATAACGCAAATGTTAAAGTATTTACCAAAGATTATCGCAGTTTTTTACGTCTTGGTATTATTTATTCAGAAGAGAAGGCGACAGTATCAAAATCTGCTGCTATGTTGAGTAAAGCTTCCCTATTGAAACCTGATGATGTTTCTATACTCGAGAGACTCGGGAAGGTTTACGGAAAGGTAAAGAACACAAATAAAGAACTGGCTACGTATAAAAAACTTCTCAAACTGAGCCCGCAGCATATAGATGCAAACAGGAGGGTTGGTATGATCCTTCTGAAACGTAAAAAATATACCGAGGCAATAGTTAACCTGGAAATTGTCTCTACAATGGCTCCAAAGGATGTTGAAATAATGCTGTCACTTGCTGAAGGGTATATGAAAACAAAACGTCCTGGAAAAGCTATTGACCTTCTTGCCAAGGCGAAGAAAATCAAGAAGAATGATCCTGACATCGGATCACTCCTTTACAAGTTGTATAAGCAGACGGGTAAAGACAAACAGGCAGAAAGTGAAATAAAAGACCTTATCGCACTAACCAAGGATAATAAATTGCGTATCGTTTATGCCAAGGACCTTATTGAACAGAAAAGGCTCGATGAAGCAAGTACCCTGGTAAGTGAGATCAAGAAAACTGATCCGACCAATGTTGAAGGGCTCATGCTTCTTGGTAAGATACAGCAGACACAGAATAAACTGGCTGATGCTACTGAAACGTATAAAATGATTTCCTATATTAAAGAAAATTATGCGCCGGCTCTCTGTGAAAGAGGAAATATTTATCTCGCACAATCAAATTTAGAACGGGCAAAATCATTCTTCAATAAAGCGCTGAAAGCCTCTCCAAAGATGGGACTTGCATATCTTGGCTTAGCAAGGCTTGCAAAAGCGAAGAAAAAAACAGCTGATTATACCACGTATTTGAATAAGGCTAAGGCACTTGATCCGAATAACAAAGAAATTCTGAATGAACTAAAGAAAAAGTAACGGAAACCAGAAACCGATCAGAGTAAAAAGGGAAGTGTTACACTTCCCTTTTTTTATTCTCAAAATATGGTGTTTTCAATCAATATATTTTAAAATAGCGATCGAATTGGAATTTTCCGGTAGGAGGTCGTTAATGAAAACAAAAAGAATTATCAAATTATCTCTTATATCAATTGTGTCGGTTTTTTTAATCGCACATGCACAAATTAATGATACAGCTTATGAGGATTCTCTATGTGAATATACCTGGAATAGTGATATTAATGATTGTCCTGATGTATTAGATTGTATTTACCCTCTGCAATGGAATGACACAACTATCAAGGTGCATAGAAACATTTCACATATTTCCAGAGACGATATAAAACTTTGTCTAGAAGATATTACTTTAGAAGATTTCTTTCTTAAAGACATAACTGTTGCAAACCTTAATACTGGAAGCAGTGCATCGGCAATTATAAGCCAATGGGATCTGGTTTTTGACACTGTGTGGGCCGGTCCGATGAGTAAAACCGTTGGCCTGAAACCGGACCTTAATGAGATACAACTCAACCTCACTTTCCAAAAAACTGACAGTACAGTGGACACAACACTGTGGGTTAGATTCTTCATGGATGTTGGTGCTGAGAATGATTACACGTCAGAGTGCTACTATTGCTGGTACAGAACCCAGCTCAAAACCCTCGTATATAACACCCCGATCGATACACTTACCTGGGAGAACACAGTATGTGACATCAGGGTTGAATACTATGGGCCTGACACCTTGGACCAGATAGATGTTGTCGTTAAATCAACTAACTCAACCTCACTTTCCAAAAAACTGACAGTACAGTGGACACAACACTGTGGGTTAGATTCTTCATGGATGTTGGTGCTGAGAATGATTACACGTCAGAGTGCTACTATTGCTGGTACAGAACCCAGCTCAAAACCCTCGTATATAACACCCCGATCGATACACTTACCTGGGAGAACACAGTATGTGACATCAGGGTTGAATACTATGGGCCTGACACCTTGGACCAGATAGATGTTGTCGTTAAATCAACTCAGAAAGGTGATTACGAGGTTGTTACAATTACCGATTTCACCTACGATGGTGAAAAATTCATCTATACGAAAACAGTACCATTCACAGTACTCGGTACTTCACAGAGTGCAACTTCCAATAACAATACGGTCGAATCAGATTATGACGACCTTGTAACCCTGCACTGGCAGCACCCTGAAGAGATCATGGATACGGCGTATGCTGAGGTAATCGTTTGCGCACCACCCAACAAGATAGAGATCCACGACACGGTAGGACAGCCGAGTTCAACCTCAAAATACGCCACACCGCCGGATATTGATACTGTAACTGCCGGTATACTTGCCGAATTGTACGCCAAAGTCTTTGCCAATGACAAATGGCTGGATGATTATGAGAATAATCCTGATTTATCCAAATTGATCACCTGGGATGTTGTTGACGCTACAACAGGCCTTGTAGACTGGTCTATCGGGACATTAACCACCAATAACAATTCCCATAATTCATTCTTTCCGATTAAAGCATATCACACTGTAGATATAACTACTACATTGCAGGTAACTGGACTGCCACCAATAAAAGAAACGATAAGGTTTTATATTCAACCTGGTGAGCCGAAACAGCTGGTAATTGAAAATAGCAATGATATCAACCAGACACAGGATCTTAACAATCCATGCCACTGGAGTCCGATTAAAATATTCTCTGGTCAAACGGATATAACGGCTTATGCCATTCTAAGGGATTCATTGGGTAACTGGGTATATCCCGCAGAACAGGCTTTATGGTCAGTTGATAATCAAGCTGTAGTAACAGTTGATGCCGGACCGAATGACGATGGAAGTATTCAAAAATCGACACAAACAAGCGGGCAGACCCTTGTTCATGCAGCGCAATCACCTATACCTGAAGATACTGCAGTGGTGATTACCTACGAATATGACATTGATTCTATCCGTATTATTCGTAAACACCAGGGTACCTCAGATGATATCACCGAATTGACTATGAATACCAACGAGGATACTACCCAGCATGTTATTGGACTGCGAACTGATAACGGCCAATGGATTCCGGTTTCCGCTAAATGGGGTATTGATCCTTTTGCAACGGAACAGAACCCACCTGCAGCAGCAACCTATTGGTTCTTCTCACCGTCACGCCCGGACACGGGAGTTATTTTCGCGGAATTCGCCGGACATCATGATACCGTAGATTATGTCTTCACGGTGGGACCGCCGATTGAAGTCACCTTTGAGATTATTACACCGGATTCACTACTTATTGCGGGACAAATTATTGAAGGTGTCGTAACAATTAAAAACGAAGACGGGCTTGTTCCCGGTATCTGGAAATACCCGAAGTCCGGCAACGATCCCGGTGGCAATAATAAGGCAAAATATACCGACATCCTCAGTGACGGTACCGACGATCCGATTAATCTTATTCATCCGGGATGGGCACCCTTTGCCCTGACAGAAGAGGACTCTGCTCTATTCAGTAATAAAGAACTGAATCTTATCCAGTGGTTTAACGGCGGTATTGACACGCTTGATTTTGTCCTCTATTACGCACCGGTCGACGAGAGTCCGCATCAATTCAAAGTGTATCTGGACAATCTTTCAGCCTCAACTCTTCCTTTTGTCCTGAAACCGGGTCCGCTGGATACTATCGTACTGATTCCCGATACTATCCCGAATTTGCAAACTACCGATCCTTCTTTTATAATAACTGCGAAAGGGTATGATAAGTACGGTAATAAGTTACCGAATGAGATATTTACTTGGAGCAACGATTCGACACTTATCGATTTTAATATTAATGCAGTTTCTAATCAGATTTATATCAAACCTTCGAATGTATCGGAAACACAGCAAGGGTATTTCATCGCAACCGGTAACAATTCAAAATTTAACAAGGTGTATTTAAAGATATTCGGCTCTCTACCAATACTATTAGTTGCTCGAACACGTGATTTTAATGGGAACGGTTTTCTTGACGCAATTGATCTTTTCTTTAATAAACCGGTCACCTTACCACCAAACTATGATCCAAGATTTATCATTGTCCAGAAGGATTTGACGGGAAATATTTACTTTAAAATAGACAGTCTGACCCACGCTCCTATAAGTAATGAGGGAAAGAATCTTCGATTATATCTTAGCGAAGAAGACAAATCAATGATCAATC
>CBDVBE010000220.1:0-10680 GCA_965372145.1 uncultured bacterium
CAATGTTATACACTGCGAGTATAACAAACAATGGACATCAATTTCCTATTGTTTGTTTATCAAGGAGCTTTCGTACTTTCTTTCAGGGATAACAGTATGTTGAGCGGGAGGACACGATAGTGGCCTATCCGCTCTTATAATGAACACTTGCAACTTTAATTGTTAGTGTGAATTATCCCTTTTGTGGGACATAATGTTATGCGTTAGTATAACGGGATAATCTTTTCAAAGCTACAGATTAATAAGGAGTCTTATTCTGAGTCGATTTTCTGTATTTGCAACTCGTGACGGCCTGAAAGCCTATGTACAGGTCCCCGATTTTTATAGTGAGAATTATCCCACTGCCGAAGAACTTATGGCGGATCTTAAAGAATATGGCGTAGTCCATGGTATTAAAAAGGATATCATTGAGCGAATGGCTCTGGAACAGGTGTGTGATGAACGGATTCTTATTGCAGAAGGTACGCTTCCTGAACCGGGTGTGGATGGAAGATTTGAGATTCTTATTGACACTTCGGGGATTGGTAAGCCAAAACGACGTGAAGACGGCAGCGTTGACCATAAAGAATTAAAGAAGGTAATTAATGTTAAAAAGGGCCAACCCTTAATCAGGCGTATACCGCCGCAGCCGGGTAAAAAAGGCCGTAGTATTCTGGGAAAAGATATTGACCCGCCCAAATCTAAAGATGCTGTTTTATCTCCTTCACTCGGTACTGAAATATTAGAAGAGAATCCAGATCTCCTCGTTGCAGCCACCGATGGTGCAGTTTCTCTGAATACTGCTGGTGGGATGGAAGTTCGAACTGCAAAGGTAATTAATGGTGATATTGATTATTCAACGGGTAATATCTCTTTTTCCGGTGATTTGAAGATCACTGGTGGCGTTCGTGCAGGTTTTAGTATAAAGGCTGATGGGAATCTCACCATTAGCGGTCATGTTGAAGATACCGAAGTATCCAGTTCGGGTGATATGGAAATAACAGGCGGTGCAGTGGGCTCTAATAACGGGAAACTTATCATCGGCGGAAGCCTTAAGGTGCACCATCTTGAAAACTTTACAGTACAGGCCCGAAAATCCATTATGGTCATTGATTCCATACTGCATTCATCAATAAGAACTGAAGCATTGGTAAAAGCGAAAACAATTGTCGGCGGTCAGATTGAGGCTGCGCATGGTATTGAAGCTGGTACTATTGGCTCCGCTTCTGAAACAAAAACAGTAATAAAAATAGGTAATGTTTTTTTTCTGTTGCAGCAGAGAAAAATGGTCAATGAAAAACAGCAGGAGATACGGGGTGGGTTGATAAAGTGCAAAGAGGAAATATTCACTCTTGTCAAAAATGATATGGACAGCAACGGGAAACTTGGCCATGAAGACGAACCAAAACTAGAGGAGTTAAAGGAGTGTGTGCATAAATTAAATAAGCAGTTATCAAAATTGGTACACAGACTTGAAGAGATCGAAATAAAATTGAAAGATAATCCCAATCCGGTTATAAAAGCTAACGTGGTATTCCCCAATACGGTTATTCGATTTGGCCTGGTGGAAAAGATTATTAAGGAAAAAATCTTCAAAAAGATTATCTGTGCAGATGAGAATAAAATTATTATTCGTAATGAATAGTGGTGCGTTAAATCTCTCGTGTATATCTTTTTTTAACCTCTTCCATAAAACGTTGATAATCTTGGAAACTCCTTTCTTTTATAATATATTGTATTATATAATTAGTGCCTTACAGATTGCTTTCTTGTTTTTTAGAAAGAAATCTGATAAGGAACTTACTTGCGGGTTTATCCCGCGTTAGTATGTACAGTAGTATATCCTAATCGCTGCATTTTTCCCAGGAACGTGTTTAAATTGAGGTGTGTATATGTTCAGTGTTACTCATTTTTTTCGAAGTAGATGGATTCGAATCTGGTCAATATTTTGCGTGTCGTATTGTACATTGAGTGTTCTGAATACATCTGTGGCAGCGGAAGAGACGAGTGATTATGTTCACTATCGCCTTGGTGTGAAGTATAAAAATGAAAGGAAAATAGACCAGGCAATTGAGGAATTCCGAAAAGTATTGGCATCCTATCCTGATAATTATAATACCTATATGCATCTTGCGGAGATCCGTGAATTTCAGGGGCGGCATCGGCTGGCAATTTACAATTTGAAAAAAGCACTTGCCTATAATCCCGGCTGGGGAAAGGCCCAGAAAAAGCTTGCTGATATATATGAAAAGGATGGGCAATATCAGAATGCGGTGAAAGAACTGCAGGATTATTTCCAGATATGTGATCCGGCCGAGAAAGACAGCATTCAAGTGCAGATTGATCGTTTGATATCAATAATCAGATATGGTGGAAGAAAGCGGCGGGCAACAATGAAAGAGAGCACCGGCAGTGAAACCGTGGCCGCGGAAGAAGAGATCGAAGTGGCTATCGCTCAACCAACGACGCCGTCGAAAGGTAAGAGACCTTCGGGGAAAAAGAGGCCGGCGTATGTGACTAAAAATATCGTCGCCGATAAGGAATTTAGTCTTGGTGTCAAGGCATATAGTGATGGAGTTTCTACCCAGAACCAGCAGTTGTTTGACAATGCAATAAAGCATTTTCGGAAAGCGATCAAGCTTCAGCCCAGTCATGCAGGGGCTTATTATTATGCAGGGCTTATCCGCCGCCGGAATGGGCAGAATAAAATGGCAAAGTTTAATTTCCAGAAAGCGATTGCATACCCTGAACTCGGCTATAATGCCCATTTTTATCTGGGGAAAATTTCAGGTGAAGAGAAGAATTATAAAAAGGCAATAAAGCATCTTAATTCCTACCTTTCAAAGACCGATTATGAACCGGGGAAACGGGAAGCACAGAGCTTGACCGATCGGTATACCTCCGCATATAATGCGCTGCATAAAGACACTATTACCGTTGACGCGAAAGCGCTTGGCCGTGATGAGATGCACCGGGAAATCAGTAAGATTCCACAGGAGACAGTATATAAACCGATGGAAGTCAGAATTGATTCGCTTTTATTCATGTCGATTGTAGATACCCTTACCGATCCCGGTCAGGCAATGCTAAAAGGGGTACGCTCATTTAAGGAGAACCGGTTCGATGATGCTATTGAGGATTTTAAAAAGGTATTGTTGAAGTATCCAAGAGGTGATGTCGCTGCACGGTGTATATATGATATTGGTGTCTGCTATATGAAACTGAAAAATTTCAGCGCGGCTGAAGGCAAATTTCAACAGGTTATCGATCACCATCGTATGCATTCCCTGGCAGCACAGAGTCTTTTTCTAAAGGCACTCTCATATCTTGAACGGCACGAATCAGGCCGGGCGGAGAAACTTTTCCGGAAATTTATTCAGAAATATCGCAGCCATGTATGGGCCGGTAAAACCTATGAAAAACTGGGTGATGCCTATACCGATCTGATGCAGCATAAAAAGGCTGTTGATGCCTACAGTCATGCCGCAGAGATTGCAGATTCACCACTCGATGTGGTATTTGCATTATTTAAATTGGGAGTAGCCTATGCGAAAATAGGCAATGCAACACGTGCAATAGAGGCATTTCAGAAAGCAATTATTCGCGGAGAAAAAAAGTCCGTTTTTGTTCGTATCCCCGACTCCTATTACAAAATAGCTGATAGTTATTATCAACAGAAAAAGTATACTAAAGCCCTGGGTTTTTACCAGAAAGTAACAAGAAAATATCCGGCATACCAGGATACACCATGGGGACTGTTTCAGATCGGGAGTATATATAAGAATCTTAAAAAGTATGATAAGGCTATTAAGACATTTAAAAAACTGATCCAGGCCTATCCTGATGATTACTGGGCTCGGCAAGCGAAGTGGAAGCTGGAAGATACGGTCTGGGAACATGAATATCGGGCAGTACTTCGGTAGAGAGCAAACAATCGTGTGGTATATATAAGGGATTGACAAGTAGTACTTATGGAGTATAGTGAATTAATACAGACACTAACGCAATCATATTCCCGTCAGATAGAACGGTATAAAGAACTTCAGGTTATTGTTCAGAAGATACTGGGACAGATTGCTGTTTCGCGTGGTAACTTTTCGGGTGTTATGAGGCTTTTTGAAAAGAAACAGCACCTGTTGGAAATTATTGAGCAGGAACGGGAACAGGTAAAAAATGATGCCGAACTCTGGCAAAAGGAAAAGGATCAGATCCCCACATCAGAATCAACAGCAGGTCTTAATGCTGTCCTCGCTGAAACAGAACTGGCTATAAAAGCGTTTTTAGAAACAGAGGATCAACTGCAGAAGTGCCTTGAGCACCATATGGCTGAGAAAGGGAACTCATCAACTACATGACACAGGATAAAGCAGCCATGTCTGATGTCGTTTATCAGCAGCTTCAACAGGCATTCAATGACTTTCAGTTACGTTCGGAGAAGCTGAGCAATGCCTATGAGTCAATGCAGAAAGATTTTAAGAAAATCAATCTTGAGCTTGACCGCAAGAATAAGGAACTTGGAGCGAGCCTCGAAAAGCAGGAAGAAATCCAGACCTATCTGAACAGCATCCTGGAAAGTATGAATAATGGGGTTATCAGCGTAGATATTTTCGGCAGAATAACACAATTTAACCGGGCTGCGGCGGAAACAACCGGCTATAAACCTGTTTCAGTAATCGGAAAACAGTATGAGGACGTTTTTGGAAAGAGTGTTCTTTCTGATAAAAATGTCATGAGTGTGCTTAATTCAGGCAGGGGGTATAGGCGCGATGAGAAAGTTATCTGGCATAAGAAAGGTAATCCCGTGTCGGTTTCATTTCAAAGCGCTATTCTGAAAGATCAGAAAGGACGCCGTCTCGGTGCGGTTGAAATTTTCAGTGATATTACCCGAATAAAAGCACTTGAAGAGGAGATGCAACAGAATAAGACTATGGCTGCTCTGGGCGCGATGGCAGCAACGGTTGCCCATGAGATACGGAATCCTTTGGGTGCGATGGGTGTGTGGGCCGGGTTGCTTGACCGGGATCTTGACAAAGACGATCCCCGGCGTGAAACGTTGGGTAATATTATCGATGCGCTGGCACGTCTCAACCGTATTGTATCAAACCTGCTTTTATATAGTAGGCCCATCAGAGCACAATTCAGAAAGGTTTCCCTCCAGGATGTATTAGCTGAAACGGTAAATTATATCGATCTGGAAGTGGAACGTATAGGAAAGCAGATAGCAATAGAGAGAGGGTGGGATAAAAGCATGCCCCTTTTTGTGCAGGCTGACCCGGAAAAGCTTCAGCAGATAATTATGAATCTCTGTTTAAACGCGGTACAGGCTATGCCCACAGGAGGAACACTCGCAGTCTCCTGCGGTGAACAAAAGAAAAAGAACAAGGGCTTTGTTTCCTTTTCTGTGAGTGATACCGGTATCGGAATTGAGCCTGAAAGACTCGAAAAGATTTTTGATCCTTTCCATACCACGAAAGAAAACGGCACCGGGCTGGGACTTGCGATTGTAAAGAGATTTATTGATCATCATTCAGGGCATGTCCAGGTAAAAAGTACCATTAATAAGGGAACGAAAATCCAGGTGTTTCTTCCTAAATTCACGAAGTGAGGTAAGCGTTGGCTGCTGATAAAAGAACTATTCTTGTCGTTGAAGATGATATCCACATGCGTCATTCGGTCGTTGAAGTTCTGCAACGGAAGGGGTATGCGGTTGAGTCCTGTTCCAATGGGGCAGAGGCATTGCAGTGTTTTAAAAAAAATGTATATGACTGTATAATCTCTGATATAAAAATGCCGGTGATGGCTGGTGATGAACTTCTTGAAAAGATTAAAGGTATCAGTGACATGGTTCCCTTTATCATTATGACTGCCTATGGAGAAGTAGCCATGGCTGTTGAGGCCATGAAGAAAGGGGCATATGATTTTCTTGAAAAAGGCCCGGAGCTTCTTAATAAGTTGGAATATGCTATTGAGCGTGCCTTACAGCACCATGTGCTTCTTAATGAAAATTTTCGCTTGCGGAATGCACTCCGGAAACAGTGGCAGTATATCGGTAAAACAGATGTACTGGAGGATATCCGGAAATTGATTGACACTATCGCTCAGAGCCGTTCAACTATTCTTATTACCGGTGAATCAGGAACCGGCAAAGAGCTCATTGCACGTTCGATCCATTATTTAAGCAACCGCCGGAACGAGTCGTTTATAAAGGTAAACTGCGCGGCACTTCCTGACGGATTAATTGAATCTGAACTGTTTGGCCATGAAAAGGGTGCATTTACCGGAGCGGTAAAAACGAAAGCGGGGAAATTTGAACTGGCATCGGGAGGTACTCTGCTCCTTGATGAGATCGGTGAAATGACGAAAAATCTCCAGGCAAAACTCCTGCGGGTACTCCAGGAACGAGAGATCAATAAAGTCGGCGGTGATGAACCGATTGCAATAGATGTCCGTATTGTTGCAACATCTAACCGCGATCTTGAATTACATGTCAAAGAAAATAATTTCCGTGAGGATCTCTATTATCGACTTAATGTGTTTCATGTAAAATTACCTCCTTTGCGGGAGCGGATGGACGATATACCTTTTCTGGTAGAACATTTTATTGAAAAGTATAATGATGAGAATGGTTTCAGGGTTACAGGTATTGAGGATGACGCTTTGAAGGTACTGAAGGCACATACCTGGCCGGGTAATATCCGGGAGCTTGAAAATGCAATCGAACGGTCGGTTGTCCTGACCGGAAGTGGAAAGATCGGCTCGGAAGTTTTTGAACTTAGAAAGATTATAGAAGGAAAGAATGATGGATTGACACCCGGTATGACCGTAGCTGAAGCGGAAAGGCAGCTGATTCTGAACACTCTTGAGTTTTGTAATCAGAACAGAACACGAGCCGCTGAAATGCTGAATATTTCCATTAGAACGCTTCGGAATAAATTAAATGAATATGGTGTTGGTAAGGATTGATTTCCGGTTACTTATGTTGAATACAGAATAGATACGTTTTCTTCCTACTAAAACTTGACATTTATTTATCTGGAGCGTAGAATAATACAGGAGAGTCTCTATACTAGTATGATAATCCATATGTAGTAGATTGAAAATTAACCGCCTATCTGCCTATTGAGGTTTTATGCGCATAAATACGAAATCAATAATTTTTAAAACAGCACTGATTTATGTAGCCATAACTATTCTCAATGTAACAGTATTTAATATAATGGTCTGGGAAAATCAAACCGGGCTTATTATGGAAAATGCTATTCTTACGAGCTTGCATCAGGGTTCCAGCATTAAATATCGTATTGATAATATTATTCAGTCGAATGATGATTTAACTGCAGTGAATCTCAATAAAATTCTTAAGGAATGCGGTATACTTGGTATCAAGGATATAACCATTTTTGATGAGAGTGGAAAGGTTTTTGTTTCTATTGAAAACAATAAGAAAGTTGATGGAAAAGAGGCTACATCAGAAGATCTTAAAATGATTAATAAAGCAATTACCCGGCAAAGTTTTGAGGATAAATTATTCTGTCATAGCGTGCGTAAAAAGGAACAGGAGATCGAGTTATTTATCCCGTTCACCTATAGTACTGATAAAAATGGCATTGCAGCAATTGTATTAGGGATGAAAGATATAAACAAGCAATATGGTTATTTGATTCGGCAGTGTGTTCTTATTGCAGTATTAATCATCGTGATACATGCGCTGTTTGCGCTGGCTATTTCCAAGATGCTGATCCTGCCTTTGAGGACGCTCATCGTAGCGACACAGTCAATATCAAGAGGGGAATTGAGTATCAGGGTTCCGATTGTAGGTCAGGATGAGATTGGACAGCTTGCGTCATCCTTTAATGAGATGAGTGTTGCATTTCAGAGAATGCGTGATGAGGCAAAAGGTGCGAATCCACTTACCGGTCTGCCGGGTAATATTACGATCGCGCGATTTATTGATGAAAACTTGACAAAAGGAAACTGTATCTGCGTGCTGTATTGTGACCTTGACAATTTTAAAGCATACAATGATAAGTATGGGTTTACTAAAGGGGATGAAGCTATTTCGTATACTCGCGATTGTCTTACCTCTGTAGCCCAGCGTAAAGATATGCAGAATATTTTCGTCGGGCATGAAGGAGGAGATGATTTTATTGTTGTCTTGTTATATGAATACTGGGAAATTTTTGCCAAGGCATTTATTACCACATTTGATCGCGGTATTTATCAGTTCTATAATAGTGTGGATGCACGAAATGGATTTATAGAATCGGTCAACCGTCAGGGACAGCGGCAGCGTTTCCCACTCATGAGTGTGTCTATTGCTATCGTTACCAACAAAACGAGGCCTTTCAGGCGGCATGCAGAGATGATACAGGTCGCTACTGAAGTCAAAAAGTATGTTAAAAGTTTAGATGGATCCTGCTATGCTATTGACCGTAGAACAGGAGCGATTGGCCCGGAACAGGGCGACCACCCCGCACAGATCCGGCAGATGGCAGCAGGAGCAGATAACAGGCGTGCATAAAACTCCTATTCAGTAAGGTCACCCGCAATGAGATCGTTTTTACGCATAGGTATTGCGTTAGTCTTCTTTATCATCACCGTTCTGTTCAATATTGGTCTTATCGATATTCGATTTGAAGAGATAAACTATCTCCTTGGCAAAGTCGCTCTTGATGAAGATGCATCCAATGCTTTCAGTATTGTGGCAAAGTACGAATTAATTAAACGTCGTATGGAGTTGGGAGAAGAGAGTACAGAAAACTATGAACTCGAAGCACGAATTCAGGCACTTACTTCAGGAGATCAGTTTACTAAAAGAGATGATGGTCTGTATAAAAAGAAACAATATCTCATTCCTGTAAGATTCTTCCTTAATTCAGTCCGTTTCCTGCTTGGAAAAGAAATTATCAGCCTGCAGGAGGAAAATAAGATTATTAAAGTTCTCGAAATTGGCTATTTCTGGGAACGAAACCGTAAGTATCCTGAAGCGATAAAGATTTATGATGATGCGCTGGGTATGACGGGATTAGGCACGGGTGTTCGAGCTGCAGTACTATTACATAAAGCATTCTGCCACTCAATGATGAGTGAATATGAAAAAGCAAAAGAGATTTATGAACGGGTTATTTATATATATCCGAATACAGAGGCGGGAATGATTTCCTGGAAACTGCTTGATTTTCTGGAATCAATCGAGGAAAAACGTGAACAGGTACAGCGTACAGACCTTAATGATTTTGAAAAAGCAAAGCAGTATTATCTGGTAATGGATTATCGGAATTCAATTAAATATTTCTCTATTTTTTTCAAGAAAAATGAAAAGGATAAACGGGTTGCAGAAGCACGGTATTTTAAAGGCCGATCGCATGAGGAACTTGGTGAAACTGAGGAAGCTGTCGAAGAATATCGCAAAACAATAAAGATTGATAAAACAAAGCGATGGGCTCGTGAAGCCAACAGACGTATGCTTATGCTGGGTGAATTTTATGATTATCAGAAAAAGATGGCGGATGAAGCCCAGAAACAGCTTGCTGCTTATCAAGATGGCAGTTTCATGAATAAAGTCGATCGGTTTAGGGAAATGATGACAGAGAGTTCATTACGGGAGGAGTTATTAAACAAAGAGGGGAGTAAGAAGAGGAAAAAAGATAGTGTTGATAAAGATGTAATGGATTTGATTAATAGTATCGGCGATCTCGATCTCACCGGTGAAAAAGATCGGAAAAAAGCACTTGAGAAAGAGATGGAAAAATTCCGTAAGGAATTAATTGCAAGTGGTATAAAATCTGAAGCACAAATTAGGGAGTTTGAACGAAAAAGAGCATTACGTGGCAATCCATTCAGACGGCCAAGTATGCTTAAGAGGACCATTGACGGTAATGTAAATCAATTGCGGTATATTTATAATAAGAAACTAAGAAAAGGTGTCAAACTGTCTGGTAAAATGTTCGTTGAGATGCGTATTGAACCGAACGGGGGAATCAGTTCAGCGAAAGTTATCAATTCTAACATGGGGGACCAGGGATTTGAGGATGATGTGTTAGCGAAAGTAAGTACCTGGAAATTCAAACCAGTCCCTGACAGCCTCGGTGTACTGAATATTCGATATCCTTTTGAGTTTTACGAAGAAGAATAATAAAGAATAATACTGGTGAGGTAATGGCAATTGTTGAAATACGATAGAAAAAAGTCCTTATAAGGCAGAGCGTAAGCTCACGCTTTGCCTCCCCTGCAGAGGATTTTGGGGGCGCAGATGCGACTTTTGTAATTACCTCTTTTCTCAAACACTTGAATTCCCTTCCAGTTTAGTATATATTAATAGTATATACTGATAATATATACTTGGAGGTGTATTATGTCTAAAGCATTATCATTAAAACTAAAAGAAGATGTTTTTAAAGATGTTGAAAGAATAACACGTAAAATCAAAATACCGAGAAATACATATATTAACAAAGCATTAGAATTTTATAACAGTTTCAATCAACGCAAATTATTGAAAACTCAATTGTTAAAAGAATCAAAATTAGTTAACAAAAATTCAATACATGTTTTGAATGAGTTTGATCAAATAGAGGATGATATTTTTGAATGAAGATAAATAAATTTCACATCTATTTTGCAAACCTTAATCCCCAATTTGGCACAGAGCCAGGCAAAACACGCCCTGTTGTGGTTGTTCAAACAAACCTATTAAATAAT
>CBDVBE010000221.1:0-10648 GCA_965372145.1 uncultured bacterium
TCAACATGATGCAGATGGCCGCTGTTGTCGGCGCAAACATAGAATAAGCTTAACTGGTGGTGATGTAGGACGAATCAAAGAGATATGCAGATGACGCTTTCCCAAACATGCTAAAGCAAATTTCACTTCCTATTTTTAGGGGCGGAGTCAACTTAAGAAAAATAGTATAACCATTAGTTGCAGGCGGACTCCGAAACCACCGCGCGGTTTCTGTGTTGCTGAATACTTTGTTAAGGGAATACAAAAAAACACAAGAAATTTATTTAAATCGGTTATATATATTTAACACCTGCTTCCCTGCATTTTTACTTAGTTTATAATAGCTCAGATTTCCTTCCAGGGATTTTTCTATCCAGAGTTTCTGTTGAGTGATTAGCACTTCCATTCCTTTTGCAATATCGTTTGTATTGAGCGGATCGGTAAAGCATGCATGCTCTCCACAGATCTCCTTTAAACTTGGTATGTCTGAAAGCAGCAGGGGACACCCATAGGCCATTGCTTCAATCGGAGGGAGGCCAAGGCCTTCGTTGAGCGAGCAGAAGATGAGTCCTGCCGCATTCTGAAGGTGGAAGGTATAGGAAGACATATCTTCGAAACGTATGAACTCAGGAATATTGCCGGGTAGTTCAACCTCTTTATTAATTTCTCCAAGTACAACCAGTTCATAGTCTTCATACCTTGTTTTTAAGCTGCAAAAAGCTTCAATAGTCCTTTTCAGGTTTTTATGGACTGATCCCCCGAGTGTTATAAAGTATGGATCCCGTTTTTCAGAGGTTTCCTGCTGTTTTATATGCAGAGGAACGTAGACGACTTCAGTAGTAAACCTGCTTCTTTTTATAACCTTTTTGAGATCATTTTTTGTTGCATGGGAAATGCATATAACGTCACTGCATTGGTGTATCAGGAATTTCTGGACTTGCCAGTACCAGGTTTTCCGTTTTGACGCTGTAAAGGGAATATCGCTCCATAGTGCAACTCCCAGGTCATAGACCGTGCCAATAACTCTGCAGGGATGTACTATTCCCATACCGACAGAGTGGATCGGGCCGAGGCATATCCAGTAGTGAAACAGGTCTATGTTATGGCGGAGAATGAGATAGGGGATTCGATACAGGTCATGTTTCCAGGAGGTGGGTTTATAAGGGATCCACTTAACCGGCCATTTCTGCATGTCCGAAGGAAGTTTTCTTCTTTCTGCCCAGATATAGGTAGTATCGGAGGTATTTTCACTGAGGATAGCCTCTGCCAGGTGGCGGGTATAAGCCCCGACACCCCGTGAGCCGTATCCATAGGAAAAAAGTCGAAAATCCCAGAGTATTCTCATACAGTAAGGTCCTTATATACTTCAACAACTCTTTTAGCCATATTCAAATAGGAGACATTGCCGGTATATTTTTCAATTCCCTGCAATATTTGGTGCCGCAGTGGTTCATCGGATATAAGCCGGTTGATTCTGTCGATAACAGCATCGCTTTCAGCAGGGCATACGGTCAAAGCAGGGGCACTTTGAACGAGTTCCAGGGTGTACTGGAGTTCAGTCGTAATAATGAGCCTGTGCGCCCCCAGGGCCGTTGCAAGGCTGCCTGAGGTGCTCCGTGCTGTGAAGAGTGCGAGGTATATATCAGTTTGAGCAAGCAGCCTGTTACGTTTCTCATCTTCAGCCCATCCGGTAATAATAAAGGTGTCCTGCCAGGAGCGTTGGGCAATATCCCGGTTAATAGAAGCAAGTAATGGGGCATCTTCATCTCTTCGAATACCGCCGATCCAGGTGAAACGCCAAGGAACGCTTAGTTTCTTAAGGACTTTAAAAAGTAGTGTATAGTTATAATGTGATGATATAAAACCATGTGATGATAGATTAAGCCAGTCTTCCTTCATAAAAGATACATCAGGAGAATCACCGTGTATTTTCACCGGATGTGGAATTACTGATATTCTATCCGCTTCCATGCCTTTTTTAATAAGAATCTCTTTGTGATAATTCGCGTGCACAAGGAGTCTGTCTGCAAAGAAACGGTTATTAGCATGAAACATATACGCATTCTGATAGGGGTGGCGGCGGTCCCAGATATATTCTTTACATGCGCGCAGTATCCCTGACCCGGTAATGTGTGAACGGGGAAATACACCGGGAAATTCATCGTATACCTCATGCAGAGTAGCTACAACCGGCTTTTTAAGCAGGGTACAGAGGCGGCTGTATTTATTCTTGTTGCTTTTAAGGAAGAATGATGTTTCGTATTGAATATGTATACAATCGAAACTGTTGAGATTTTTTGCCGATTGCTTTGGATTGTTAAGGCATTCGTCAATATCAAAAACAGCGACTTCTATATAATTACCCAGAGCGTTGACATACTCTCTTGAATAGAATGAGATGCCGCATTTTTGATTAACAGGGTATATCCAGGCGATTTTCATAAGTGTATATATATTCTTAAATGTATTATTCAGAAAGTTTTGGGTTAATTAGTAATGAAATATTAGTATTTATATATGCTTTAAGAATAAAAAGTATGCAGAGAAAGACTTGGAGTATACTATGTCGTTTATTCTTTTTGCGTGAGATATATTCTATCAGATTTCTTATGTATATAAGAAAAGCTTTTGATGGTATCCTGTTGATATGGAGAAGGTAAAAGAGTGTGTGGTTATGAAGACGTTCAATCAGATATTGAGTTCCTTTGCTATCACGGCATCCACCATTACTACAGTGGTAATGATATACTAATGCTTTTGAATAATACCTGATTGGATAACCATTTTTTCTGATTCGGAAACAAAAGTCAACCTCTTCAAAAAGGGCATTACCTATAAATCGAGGATTGAAAAGACCGGATTTGATAAAAACAGTTCTTTTAAAGGACATATGTCCACCCATAGCGTATGAAACATTTCCTTCATAATCAAGATCGAAATTCCCGGCAGATTCTCCTGTTTCTTTATTGATTTCAGCAATAGTTGATATGTTTGCCCAAGAAATTTTGTTATTCATCTGTTTAACTCGTCCAGCAACTGCATTGATACCTTTTTGTGAGTGAATACGTAAATGTTCTCTAATACAATTGGGATGTATAATAGTGTCATCGTCGATGAATAGAATGATTTTACCGGTACTGTTAATTATTCCTATATTACGTGCATTTGGCAATCCAGGCTTTGAGAGACATAGATATTTTACAAAGGGATATTTTTTACTAAATAAATCCGATTTTACCTTGCTGTTGGGAGATTGGTCTACAACAATAACTTCCGATGAAGGCGGCCGGTGTTGTGCAACTGAGGCAAGTGCCCTTTCAAGTACTGTGTGCCGATTATAGGTAGGTATAATTATTGAAAGTTCAGTTGCCATGGTATAATACAATCTCCGTTATTTACTAACGCGTTAGATATCAGCAGAAGTTTTGTTTTTCTCATTGTTACGGGAGGGTGGTTTTTCTAAAAAGGCAAAGCAGGAACCACCCCCATACAGCCCGAAGAAAAGTTCTATACGGTTTGTTACTGCATTAACAAATCTGAGCATTAATCCCAATACCGGTATCTTTTTAATAATTGCGGTTATAGTGGTAATTGCAGTGAATAGATGTAATCGAGCCTGTTTAAATCCGATACGATATTTCTCCGGATAGCCAATAAGCCATCCGAGGATACCGGCCGGGCTGAAGAATGAACGTATATAGAATCGCTGATGGTATAAGGAGTGAATAGCTTCACTCGTGTGCAAAAAGAAATGGCCGTCCAGTTCGGCAACAACATCCTTTGTGTTTTTGCGAATCAGCAAGTTGTCCGGCCAGCGATACTGATAATCACTGCATTCACTATGCAGGAAAAGGGAGGCGCCGCATGTCCCGACCCGCAGTAGTTCATCAAGAACACCTTTAATATGGGAAACGTGTCCGAGTGTGTCAATTGAAAAAATAGTATCAAATATTTCTGGTTTGAAAGGCAGATATAGGACATCAGCACAGATCCGGAGCAATAGTCCATTTTTCGGTCCGGTAAAATTCTTTAGTGCGGCGAAGGACCAGTCAACAGCGATCAGTTTCGATCGAGGTTTTTTACCAAGATACCAGTGAGAATATGCCCCATTACCGGATCCCAGGTCGAGCACGTAGTTGTTGCCTGTTGCTGAGCCGGCCAGAGTATCTACACCCTTTCGTTTATATGAGTAAAAGTTCCAGAGTAATCTGATGAGAGGATTTTTCGTTGAAGAAACTCTGGTTTTGCCTTTGCCGGTTACATGATAGCTTTCTGAGAACGAGCGTTTTTCAGTAGTTTCGTTTTCAGTAACGGGCATGATTAAACCTTGGATTTATAATAATGGTAGTAATATTTATAGTAGCCGTATGAAGAATATCGATGTGAGAGGTCGATATCATTGAGTACACACCCGACACATTTTACACCGACGTTATTGAGATTGTTGACCGCCTGCTGTGCAATTTCACGTGATGTTTTATGTGATCTGACGACCAGGAGGATGCCGTCAAGTTTTGTACCGAGTAATGCGGCATCAGTTACTGCAATAATTGGGGGAGTATCGAAAAATATCATGTCAAAGTTATTTCTAAAATATTCAATATGCAAGGCCATTTTCTGGGAGGCGATTAATTCTACCGGATTGGGAGTAAACATACCGGCAGTGATCAAAAAGAAATTCTCTTTTTGTGTCGGTTTGATAATTTTATCATAGTCCATGCCAGCGGTAAAGAGATCAGAGAAGCCCGGCTCCCGTTTTTGGCCAAAGATATGATGCATAACCGGCCGCCGTAAATCTGTATCAACCAGAAGTATTTTCTTCCCCATTTGTGCATAGGCCAGAGCAAGATTTGCGACCGTTAGCGATTTACCCTCCGATGGCCCTGCAGAGGTAACGACTAAACATTGAATGGGGTTGTCAGGGCTGACAAAAGAGAGATTTGTCCGTAATGAGCGGTATGCTTCCGCGGTAATGGATTCATCACCTGCGAAATCGAGAAGGTGGCGGGGATACTGGGTGATGGTTACACTTCTGCGGGATTTTGATGACCGCCGTTTTAGTTTCAGTTCTTCCTTTTTGTTAAAGGTAATATGGGGTATGGTCCCGATCACCGCAAGATTGATAAACCGTTCTATATCCTCATTTGATTTTATTGAGGTGTCATTGAATTCCAGGATAAAGGCGAGTCCAAAACCAAGGACAAGACCGAGAATGACTCCAAGGATATAGTACCGTGTTTCATTTTTGGCAATCGGATTATCCGGCATGCGGGCAATATCAACTATCTTTATGCCGGCACCGCTTGAGGCGCTGAGAATACGCTGTTCTTCCGCTTTTTCAAGAAGGATGGTGTAAATATTTTCATATATTTCCTTCGACCGTTTAAGCCGCAACAGTTCCAGAGACTGGCTGAGGATATTGGGATTGTCCTTCTTATAATTCTTAATGGCCTTATCATATGAATACAGCCGGCGTTTAAAAAGCTGCAGTTCAGCTTCTTTATTTATTACGGATTTCCGTAATGTCTGCCATTGACTAATAGTATTTAGGTTAGGGGCTTTTTTTGAGGAAGAACTCTGCCTGTATCGCAATAGCTGCCTCTCAACCTCCTTGATCTCTCGATCAATTGTTGAAGTACTCGAAAGGCGGATGCCGAGATTTTCAAGGCGAATCCGCTCCTTTTCAAGTTCCCTGAGCCGCGATCGAAGTTTGAGCATTTCAGGGGACTTCCGATTTGCAGCAGGGGTAATTTTTGCTTCAAGCCTTGCCAGTTGTGATTTCTCCGCTTTCAGATCAGCTTCTTTTACACCGAGTACCGCTAAATTTTCGGCATAGGCCTCCTGAAGTGTTTTTAATTCCGGGGTGACTCCTTCTGAGATATTGCCTGTCTGGTCTTTAAAGGTTCGATAATCGTATTCTGCTTTTTCCAATTTAGTGCGAATGATTTTTAATTGTTTATCGATTTCAACCACTGCCCGTCGGGATTCTTCAGATTCGACTTCATGGCACCGTTTCCGGAAAATATCAGTAGCAATCGTCGCTAAAAAATAGGCGAGTTCCTGTGATTTTGCCCGGCAATTCATTCTGAGAAATGAAGCATAGGAGGTCTTTCTTAATGCGATATTGGATTGTATATAGGTGATAGCGTCTTCTTTAGAAAATTTGGAGAAGGTTGCATTGAAAATATCCATGCCGATGCTGTCGAGAACCAATTCCAGGAAAGTCCGGCTGTTGAGAATCCCCTGGTAAAAACTGAGGGACCGTCCACGGACGTTCATAACCTGGGTCATAACGGGATTGTTCTCTTCAATAACCAGGGTGGAGAAAGATTCGTAGATATCCTCAATTTTGTACACATAAAAGACGGTAGAAAGTATCATTGAGAGCAGTGAGACAATAATCACTGCTTTACGTCTATGAATTATAGCGATATAATCTTTTAGGCGGACGTCTGTTTTTATCTTATTAATATTGCCGATGATTGGTTTGTTCAATGAGACACAACTCCTCGATTAAACTGAACAGGCACAACGGTTCTATATCTTTTAGCTACTGCCGCCGACTGTTCCCCGAATAGCCTGAATAGTAACAATAAAAAGAAGTACATTCGTTAAAATACTCATGAGGATTTTCCAGTCGAACCATTTTGCGTACACAATGATAACATCACCCTCCTCAACAATCGGTATCTTATCCATGTCACCTTTATCTATAAATGTCTGCACATTTATTACTTCCTCCATCGTTTTCCCTTCAGATTTAAAAAAACGACGGACCCGTGAAAGATCGGCTTTCTCGACCGGGCCTCCGGCAAGATAGATAATCTCAAACACATTCATCTTTTCATCAAGATCAAAGAATCCCGGTTTATTTACTGCACCAATAACCTTTACTTTTGTGGTGCGGGTTTCAGAGAGTAATATGACAATGTCACCGGACTGCATGGTCGGCATGTTGTCAATCTTTCCTTCTTTAAGGAACGCCTTCATATTGAAAAATATAGCTGTCTGATCATTGCCGTCACTATGTATGATTTTTATACTGTCAATAGCGGCTTTTTCCGCCGGTCCACCAGCGAGCTGGATAACCTCCTGTACCGATGCGCCCAGGTATGTTTCTACTGGTCCGGGATTGGTTACCTGCCCGAGAACTGTAACGGCTATATTTGGCTTTTCAACGATTGATATTAAGACAAGGGGGTTATCAATGTGTTTTGCAAGTCTAAATGTAAGTTCATTCATAAGCTCGGAGGTTGAAATGCTAACGATTGTTTCATCAGCCAGAAGTGGGTAATCGATGACACCACTGGTGTTAACAGTATATCGCCCCGAAAATTCCTCATGTCCCTGTACTTGAATATCAAGGACATCGCTGACTTTAATTATTGCCGCATGTAACACAATACTCAATCCCAGGATGCAGAGTATCGAAGTAGACAATTGTTTCATGATAGCAACCTTTCATACCTATGCGGGTTGAAAAACAAAAGGATAGGTAACTGTTACATCACCTTCTGCAATTTTCTCAAAACGCCACATTTTTATTTTTCGAGAGATATCGCGTTCAAGGTCATTATTTCCTGTAGTGTTTTCCAGAATTTGTACTGAACTGACTCTTCCTGATGCTGCGATGGTAAATCGGACCGTTATTTTTCCTGCAAGTTCAGGTATCCGTTTAAGGTGTTTTTCGTAACTCATCCGGAGACTGGTTTTATGTGAGGTAACAACTTTATTAATAGCATTATTATCACGTTTTGTGTCCGATGATGCAGCACCTTCAATACTTTCCGGTTTCTGGATAATAAAGTTACCCTTTTTGGCAAATGTCGCAGTTTGAGTTGTCTTCACGTTTGCTACAAGGTCAGTTATGCTTTCTTTGTGGCTGATAGCAACGTCTTTGCTCCGAACGAGCTTCTTGTTAAGTACATCCATATTGCCTGTCTGTTGCAGGCCGGACATATTCTCCAGTGCCTTTTCGAGATCCTGAAAACGTTCTTTTTTACGGTGTGAACTTCCCAGGACATCAATAACAGAAGGACCTTTTGCCGTTGTTCCGACACCGGTGAGCATGCCAAGAACACCGACTGTCCTCATTTTTTTCTCTACGCGGGCAGCACGTGCAGCAACCGCCGTTTTTGCCGCCTTCTGCTCGACAGCTTTTTTCTCACCCGGTGTCTTCGGCACTGTTTTTTTAGCTTCTATCGAGATATCATCTGTAGTTACCTTCTCACCGATTTTTTCCTGTGGTTTTTCTTTCGGTATAGGTTTTTCCACAATGAGACGGGCGAAACGTTCAGGGATTTTTTCAATGACTAACATTTCAACCGGTTTTAGCTCTAAGGTATTAATTCTGTACATTGCGATACTGTGGATAAGTATCGAGAGAAGAAAAATGATTGCGAAGCGGGGATCTATCTTCTGCCAGAGAGATCCACGTATTTCACGAAGCAGAGCTTTATCGAGTATTGCAGCTGAGCCGCCACCGGCAACGACAACGTTTATTCCCTGCACGAGTAATTAATCCCCTTTCTTAAGTACCGCGAGTGAAAAGTTATTATACCCCTGTTGTCCACAGGTATACATTATCTTTTTAAGGAGTCGAAATCGTATCCGTTTATCGCCTTGTATCGTTATATCACCCTTAAATTTTGTTTTTGTTGAGTACTGTTCTATCTTTTGTGTTGTTTTACGACGGATTTCGAGCCATGAATCCAACTCCGGGATAATCAGTTCGTCTGATGAGAGTACTTTATCCGTTGTTGTTATCTGTTTATTTTCAGCAAGAATGTATTGATTATTAACAATAAGCACCACGGTTAATTCAGGTTTTTTCTGAGCCGAAGATTCCGGCAGCATAAGGCTTTTTGATACCGTTATGATCTCTCCTTCGGACGAAAAACTTTTTAACAGGTAAATAAGCAGGATTGTCATGACATCGATAAGAGATGTCAACTGCGGTTTGAATCCTTTCAAAGTACCCGCATGTCGGGATTTACGAAGTTGTTTTAAATTTGATTTTGAAACCGGGAAGCTCACAGTTCCTCCAGACTATCAATAACCCGTAATATCTGATGAAGGTTAGTTCCTATAAACATAGTACGGATAAATCCCTGGGGATTTAAAAAAACAAGTTCATGATTTTGTTGTTCCATCATTTTCCAGGCGTAGACAAAAACACCCAACCCATGACTGTCGATGTAATCTGTTTCAGAAAGATCAACAACAACAATAGGTGATTTACCTTTCCCGAGTGATTCAAGCTTTTTAGAAAGGGTATTTACCTCCTGTGAGCTTAGATCACCTGAAATTTTTAAAATTGAGACATTTTTTTGTTTTTTTACTTTTATTTTACACGTCATCCGATATCTCCGGAGAGGCCGATGTCTGGAAATTGTGATTCACGGCACACATCCATGAATTTTATAATATCATCATAGAGAATATTCCCTTCAAATACCAGAACAACACTTGTTTGCGACGGATATTGAAATTTAACTGCTTTTAAAAGAGCGCGCAGTTGGTTCATTTGATATTTACCCCTTATTTTAGGGATAAGATCTAATTTTTTCCCGGTGCCAACGATTCTGAATCCGGTTTGTGTTACCACGATAGAGATATCCAGCTCTTTTGCCTGTTCAGTTTCTGAGCCGGCACCCTGTGCCGGGGGGAGTGAGAATTCTATAATGGCAATATGCGTAAAAACGGCCATAGACATGAGAAATGGGATGAGGACTATAAACAGATTCATCACCGGAGTCATATCAAGATCGATTGATTCTATTTCACCGCCAAGCGATTTATTAGCCCGTTTCATCACGGGAAATGCGCTCTTCATCTGTTTTTCATCAGTACTCATTATTATCACTCCGCACTATTCTATTAATGCCGACGTTGAGCATAAAGGAAATTGAGAACACGTACAGAACTCTCATCAATTTCTTCAATAAGCGTATTCGCTTTTGCCCCGAGAATTGAAAACATGACCATACAGGGGATAGCGACAATGAGGCCCATCGCAGTGGTGTTCATAGCCATACTGATTCCTTTTGCCAGCACCGCCGCTTTTTGAGAAGGATCTGCGGTTGCAAGTGCACTGAATGCAGCCTGTAAACCAAAGATGGTTCCGAGAAGCCCCATCAACGTTGATATATTGGCAAAGAGAGAGAGATAGTGCGTTCTCCTCTGGATCTTAGGCAATTCACGAAGTCCTACTTCATCCACAGCATTTTGGATTTCCTGATCGGATTCGTTTTGAATGAAGTGCCAGAGGGCGGATTCAAGAATAATGGCGAGAGGACTCTTCATACTTGCACAGATCTTTCGGCTTTTTTCTATTTCACCATTACGAATAAGCCGTGTGATTTGTGTCAGAAAAGCTTTTGCATTAACCCGGCAATGCAGGTAATAGTATATTAATCGCTCGAGCGATACGGCAATTGCACAAGCTGAGACTCCTGCAAGTATATACATCCACACACCACCATCTTGAAAGAACCTTGCAACAGTTTCCATTGCGCCTCCTATTGAAAAACTTGATTATATACATACAATTGTTTTCATATAGCAAGAATATTTGTAACCCTATATAATAAAACGATTTAATTTCCGGATTTGTTATCAAATAATATTCTACAATAGATTTAAATATAAAGTCAAAAGAAAATAATTT
>CBDVBE010000222.1:0-10637 GCA_965372145.1 uncultured bacterium
CGCGCGGCCCTCAGATAGGAAATCGCGGAAGAATATTTTTGCTGTTTATAGCGCTCCCGCCCCTGTCCGTAAATGACATCAAAATTCTTCGGCAGATATTTTCTCGCGGACGCGAAGGCGTTCCATGCTTTACGCAAATCATCTTTCTGTTCAAACACACGCGCCCGGGCAAGTTCCACCCACCCGTCACGCTTCAGTCTTCTGCTTTGAGCGACAAGCCTGGAAGCTTTTCTCACCCTGTTCAACGCGAGATTTGCCGCAATCAGTTTATAGAGCAGTTCACTGTCATCCGGCCGCAGCTGCAGCGCTTTCTGATAATACCCTTCCGCTTTCCTTACTTTACTGCGTGCGTATGCCATGTCACCAAGCATAACCAGGGCTTCATATTTCTGCTCCCGTATCGTAGTAACCTGTATCAGCAACCGCTCCGCTTTTTCATGGTTATGTTCGGCAAAATAGATTTTCCCCAGCGCAAGGGCGCACTCTTCGCATACCGGCTTCACAGAAACCGCTTTCGTCAAATAGTCAACCGCCTTCCCGCGTTCTCCGCACACGGCATACACCAGGCCGGCAGTCTTTATAACCGCCCCGGCGTCCGGTTCGATACCTAACGCCCGTTCAACATACATTTTCGCTGGTTTCCCCTGATTCATCTTCAACGCGGTATTTACCGCGGCCAGAAGGTAGCGTACATTCTGTGGATCACTGCGCACAGCCGATTTCAACTGGGATAGCGCCGCGGCATGGGCGTTTTTACGATTTAACAACTCCGCGTAATCGTATCTGGCCTCATGCATTGAAGGTTGCTGAGTAATGACTCTTTTAAGCTCCTTCTCCGCCTTTTCGTTTTCACGAAGCGCGATGTGGCATTGAGCTTTTATATACCGCAAACCGGCCTTTCCCGGCGCATAACGCAATGCTGTTTCAAGATGACTTTTTGCTTTGACGAATAGTTTATTATCGAGGTAGATGACTGCCAGCTTCTCATGAATTTTAACATCCGATGGTTTGATTCTGGTCATGTTTTCGTAAATCAGAACAGCCTCATCATTTCTATTTACCGTTGTCAGAAGGTCAGCGAGCTTACTGTTTAACGCGTAGTTACTCTTTTCAACAGCGGTTCTTTTCACCAGATTGTTTATCAGCGCCATGGTATCTGAAAGGTTTTCATAACAGACAGTCAGGCAGGAAAGCGCTTTCTTACCAGTAGTGTCACCGGCAGCCGCCACCTGTTCAAAATATGCCGATGCTTTCTGAAAGTCTGCCTTTTCAAAATAGGAGTTACCGAGGTTATAATAATCATTTTTTGTGCCGGTATTCGCATCCAGATAACGGGTATAATTGTCAATTGCTTTATGATAATTTTTATTGAGGTAATATATCTCAGCGGCCCGTTTCCGGCACCACGCGTCATCAGGCTTAACAAAGAGATACTTTTCATACCATACAAGCGCAGATGATTTATCGTTCAGTCCATAATACGCGTCAGCAATATATTTGAACATAATAGCAGGGGCATCAGATTTCGCCGCAATCTTACCGCACAGTGAAATAACCGCTGTATATTTTTTCTGTTTTCTGTATACCTCAGCCAGTTTTACACTATTTCTGAAATCATGCGGAAACCTTGCTATATTTGACCGTAGTTGCGTGATTATATCCGTGCTTCTATTCAGCTTTTCATACAACTCAGCCAGATGAAACGCGTATTCAGCATTCGCGGTATCCTTCGCAAGGGAAAGATATTTTTTAAAGTACATTGCGGCCGATTGCAGATCGCTACTTTTTTCATACGCGATTGCAGCCATCTCGACAAACTCTATTTCGTTTGGTTTCTTTAAAAGATACTTTGTGATATATGGCAGCGCTTTCGTATATTGACCAATGGTAAAAAGAGAAGCTGCCAGCATTTTCCTGACATCCTGCCGCATCTGGTACGACCGCGGTAGTAAAGTAAGCAGCGCGATCGTACGGTGATATTTCTCTTTCTCAAACATAATACACGCTAAATTGTACGACACCAAATCATCGTGGTTGCCATTTTTCAAAAACGTGCCGTAGAACTGCTGGGCGCGCTCCATATCCTTGCGAGAGTAATAAATATGCCCCGCCTCGGCATACAGCGGCGCGTGCGCTCTGTTTAATCCGTAAGCCGTGCAATATGCCTGCGCGCGAAGCGTATCATTATCCTGTTTCTTATAAAGCATTCCAAGCTCAACCCAGGCGGAATCATCATCAATTACCGACGAAAAGTAGGTGTTGTACGCCTCTATGGCTTTACCGCTTTTACCTGCCCGGGCAAGCCCTTTCCCCAGTTTTTTATAGAATATCTTATCAAACCCGACCGCCTGTTCAGCTTTTTTCGAGTAACGCTCTGCTTCTGAAAAATTTTTCTCCTGTAAATGTATCAGCGCAAGCTGCGTATAAGCAGTGGTCTGGGAAGAATCCATTTCAAGGAGTTTCAATGATTCCTTTTTAGACGCGCTAAAAAGACTAAGCGCGAAGGAGAGTTCCGCGATTTTCCGCTGCAGAGCAATTTCTGCGCCGTTATGTTTTCTTTCTTTCTTATACCAGGCAAGCGCGGATTTTTTCTCCCCGTTTAATTCCGCTATTTCACCAAGAAACCTGTTAGCGCCTTTCAATCCCGGTTTTTGCGCAATAATTGATTTTAATTTTTTTTCCGCGGCGCTGTAGTCCTTCAGGGTAAAACTGAGCTGTGCCATTGAAAACGTTATGAGGTTTTTATCGTCAACATAGGGCTCTGCCTTGGTATACATGGCAATAGCATCACGATTTCTTCCATACATGCTGTATATGTCACCGAGAGACAGAAAAACCCGGTAGTCAGGCGGTTGTATGGTAACACAATTCTCCAGGTATAGAAGAGCATTTGAGGTATCATTAAGCGCATGATAGAGAAGACCGATCTCTTTTTCAATACCCTTCGACGAATAAAAGGCTGAGCGGTATTTCAACAGTATGTCAAGCGCGGCTTTGTTTCTGTTTGATTTTACGAATGCGTCGGAGCATGAAAGAAGAAGTGCCTCATCATTTTTTTTTGTCGTCAACGCTTTACTCAAATAAACTGAGGCGTTCTCATAATCTTCTGTCTGATAATAGAGCGATCCTAATGTATACGCAAGTTCCGGATTATTAACCAGCCTTTTATTCGCCTCTTCAAGTGCCGTTAACGCATCGGTATGCTTTTTTTGGTTCATCAGGCTCATACCCAGTTCCAGGTATGCTTCGCCGGTTAAGATGCTATTGTCAATGAGTCGATGCGCACAGGATTGAGCCTCTTCATACTGCATTGTTTTATTGTAGTATCTGGCCATATATATAAGCGCTTCACCGTAATTCGGGTTAAGCGCGAGTGCTTTTTCATACATCCGCGCAGCTTTCTCCTCGTCTCCCGTCTTCTGCAGGAGCCGTGCCTTTTCAACGTTGTACGCGGGTGACTCAACGCCTTTTTGATCCGCAACGGACATAGTCCGGAGAGCCAGATCCACTATATTGCTGAGACGAAAATAGCGCAGCACTTTTGCATACAGCGACGGATAATAGAGACCATTCCTTCGGGTAAGCGTATTATACATTCGCGCCGCGTTTTCGAGGTCTCCCTGCCGTTCACATGCATACGCATACAGGTAGGTTGCCAGAGCAAAACCGGGATATACCGAAACATTCTTATGCAGCCCTCCAAGAGCGCTCTTTTGCGTCTTTGTATCCGTGCTTTCAGTATAGCGGATATACGAATTGCCGGTTTTTTCCGCTGCTTTAATTGACGATGCGGAAATATCCCTGAAAAGCGATTGCCTTTCTTTCTCATCCCATGACACACCGACTGAACCACAAATAGTGAAGAAAGCGCTGTCAAGCGTGTACCCGATCTGTGCATACCCGAAATTCTTTTCAAATACGCCAATTGTTTTTTTTGTTTTCATTGAGTAAATTTCAACAGAAAGCACTACAATATTGTCCTGCTCATTTACTTCATAAAACGAATTTATTATATAATCAGCCTTAAGCTTCCGCCCGGCTTCAACAGCGGCATCCCATTGCATTGACAGGCCATAATGACCCGGCGTATACTTCCAGGAAGAACGGAGAAATCTATACAACGAATCTGTTGAGATCGTTTTAACATTTTTTACTGGAACTGCGCGCAATTGAAAATGGGCGTCCATTATCGCGGAGAACCAGCCGTTTTTAACCTGGCTTTCCACACTGGTCTCTCCGCCACCGCAGAAAAGAAGCACCGGAATATCTTTCTTCTGAATGCTTGTGGTAGCAGAAGCGGTACCAGTCGGAGAATCAGTTGAATCGACGAATAATTTAGTTGAATCCGTCTGGGAGTGTGCAATAAACACCGTAATAAAAAATAGAATGTGTACAATTTTAGTAATCATAGCCTGCTGATCCGTTTAACGTGTGACGAGCCCATGTAATGCTATATACACTGGTATAGTTCTATAATCGGTTCCTAAATTTATTTCCCTTGCAAAGCCATAAAAGAACGCCCTCCATTACTGGCCATTAATGGTCCTTGATGTTAACGGTATAGGCCATTCTTGTAATACCATCTTGCATGAACGATTCGTTGAAATTAAGCACAAACCCCAGTTTCATCTTTGTCAACCTTAAACACTTCAGAAGTTGTTTTTCATGTGCGTAATTTGTATTTTCAACATTTTTTACATTTACAAGAACCTTCTCTTCAACGATAATATCGGCCAGAAATTCTTCCTCAAATTCGGCACTATTAAAACAAATTGGCAAGGGAACCTGTCTTTGGACACGAAGGCCCCGTTGTTCCAATTCATATACAAGTACTGCTTCATACACCCATTTCAGCAGCCCGTACTTAAGTTCCCTATGCAACGCAATTGCCGCATCTTCTACAATTTTTTCGATCTCTTTTTCTGTCATCCCTTTATACATTTCCCTTTTGATAATACCCAAGCTTACAATTTACATTACACACACTTGTTGAAATGAAGGCTGTTTATAGTGACTCTTTAATACCAATCATGACCTGTTTATCATATTTTGTTCCGGTATTATCCCAAAATGTCACCAAACCGGTATAGGAACCGGTCCCCACCATCCGGCCCCTCCGGTTTCTACCGTCCCATACTATCGCCACACTCTTTTTGTCCGGCGCCACCAGGGCAGACTTTCTTTTTACCATGTTACCCACCGGATCAAAAATTCTGACAACTGCGGATGGCTGTACATAATCGCCAACCGTACCTATCAGTTCTATCCAGATAACAACGCCGTTCATCTGCTGACCGAACACCACTACCGTCGTATTAAGCAGCCAGGGATTCGGCCCTACAGTAATTTCAATTATATAGAGCGGGGACACCTTTACGTTAATATCATCAGTAAAGGACTGGGTCGTCTTTACCGTTACTTTCGCAATACCTCCCTGTGTTTTCATTCCCCGCCTTGCCCGTCCCTGCCCCAGAACAGGGTTGCTTCCCACCTGTGCCGTGGCAATATTCGGATGAGCGCTTGTCCAGGAATTATCAGGTGACGGGCCGATCCAGTTCTGGTGCATATCCCTTAAAATCGCATACATCTGTTCATTAATCGTATCCTTGGGACCAATCTCTACCATATCAAGCGGGGTATCATACCAGAGTCGATCCTCACCAATCGCTGGCATCACAGGAGACGCTTCAATGACAACATGTTGCGGATCTCCGGGGAGCACCACTATTTCAACGGTGTCATAAAAGGAGACGCCTTCCACCTTGTCCTGATAATGTCCCCATACTTTCACGGTTGTATACGCTTTGACCGGGGTGAATTCCGCTGTGTTTTTAGTAGCACCGCCTTTAAGCGTAGACGATGGGTTATGGGCGATAGTATCTATTAATCCCCAGTCCATAGTGCCGCTGAAAATACTTACCACACCGGTATCGGATAAGAGTGTTGCGATAATTGTAGCAGTTTCGCCGATTGTAACGGTATCGGAAGGATGCACATCAAGCTCCATATCATAAGGCGGCGCTGTGATAATATTTGTGGTAATGATACAGTTTGATGAATTTGCCTGCCGCTCCGCAAAGAAGAATGATAACGTATATGTTTTCCCGACCTGCAAACCCAGCGTTTTGCCGACAACATCAAGATTAAAAGAGCCCGGTTTCGCGGGATGCAGCCCGCCGATATCCAGTACCAGTGTGCCATTTATAAAAACCCATACATCATCATCACCCTGAAATTCAAATACCATACCTGTCTGATACTCAAATTCTCTTTGAAGCATCATCGTGAAAGAGAAGTTCTGAGTCTGTATAGTTTTCCCGTCCCAGTTTTTTGTGGATTCCGCGCCAAACCCCTTGCCGTTCAGCGGGAAAAACGCTTTATTGGAAAACTGATACTTACCTTTTGCGACATGCTTAAATGTAAGTGAGTCATGATATACTATATTTTTATAGGAGGCATCGGAGGAAGCGGTTACAATACTCTGTAAAGTACCATTTGTATTATACACCGGCAGTTTCGTATCCGGCGACCAGGGCCGGTACCACTTAGCGATATTCGCGCTGTAAAAACATTTGGATGCCGCCACAGGGAGGCCCTCTGAGTCAAGCTTATTCTGAACAAGCCCCGCAATAATCGGGTCATTTGAAACGCCGGGATTAAAATCAGGGCAGCTGCCGTCTGAATGAAAATCGAAATAGGTCACCGCCACGCGAATATAGGGCGGATAGCTCTGTGCATCAATGCTTACCGTCAGAAACACAATCGTCAGAATACAGCCACATATCGTTTTCATAGTTCCTCCCCACCGTTAAATCGACACATCAATCATTCATTTTTCGAAAATTATAATCCATTCATATACAATTTGGTACTACCCGATATTCCGGCGCCTGAAAAAGAAACAAGATAACTTCCCCTGCTTATCGCGGGATTGTTCATAGCAATCGAATGGCTGCCGGCACTTATCATATAGTTTTTTTCAACTACCATTTTTCCAGCCATCGTATACACAGAAATGGTATACTGCCCTGCATGTTCAACAGTTACCTGAACAGAATTGTTCTTTATTATAAAATTCATCCCAACTCTCGAATCACAAGATAATTCGGAGGAAATGTTAACCGCTCCAAGCGCCACAGGATTCTCCATCCAGTTTACAATATCTACCATCCGTACAATTCTGACCTCATCCTTTGTCAGAACATACTCAATAAACTCTTTCATCGCTTCCCGCGCCTCTTCCATGGACGCGTTCGGTATCGGCTCAGTATTCAGGGCAGAGTAATACTGTGTGTGAGTACCGAACATAAAGGGTGCGCGATTTCCTTTGAGGCGCTGGTCAAAATTGTATTTAAGAGCGCTGAGAAAAGCAGCTTTACTCATCATTTTCTGATACCACATATTATAATCAAACCCCGCTGTTTTACTCCATCCTATGGGAGCCGTTATTATAGTATGGACCGGCAGCTCCCAGATTCCCGGATAAGATCCTTCCACCTCTTTCCCGGGGGTATCCGCGATACCGCCGCTGTCAAGCATATAGGGCCAGAGATATCCGGTCCCGTCATTACTGCCGTAATTATATTCAATACTGCAGTCGTATCTGAAACCAATTGCCTGTAACGCTTGAAAAGTCGCTACTGAATAAGCAAGAAATGGAGTACGAAAACCTTCTATCGCATTGACGGGCATGCCTAACCATTGCGATAGTGAATCATTTGTTTTTGCCATTTCAAATTTCCAACTGTCTACATTTGAGTTAAGCTGTAATGTGTCTTCATGCGACCACGAATGGTTGGCGATCTCATGCCCGTCTTCATATGCGGTTTTCCACGCGGCTTTTGCATCTGCGCCGCTCTCTTCCACCTCCGCGAACCTGCCTGTACAATAAAAACTTATGCGGCACGGCGCATTGTCAAACGTCAATGGGTTGCCGTTTCCCACAGGATTTTTCTTATCATGCAGAAGATCGACAAAATACTGCACCCCGTCGCCATAAGGATTGTCATCAAAACCGAATGTGACAAACATGGGTACCTTATCCGGCGTAAGCCCCCCGGGTGGTATTGTATCCGGCGGTACATAATCAGCGGCGAAGAGTACCACATATAACAGGCAAATAAAGGCTGACGCTTTTAGTATACAACGCATTATCGACCTCCCCGGCAGTTCATATTTATTCTTCAAGCAATAGTATTTTCAAACATTTGCGGACAACTATTGACTAAAAATCATTTTCCCGGTCCGTAGATAATTATCTCCGGTAACACGAATAAGTATCACTTTATTATGTATCGAAAAATCTATAACTGGGATACTGTTAATCCCGGATGAACACTTTAAATCAACCGTAAAGGAATGTACTCCAATGTTTAAATTCCCGTCATAAAACCTGCCCAGATCTCTTCCAGATACAGAAAAAAGATCTATTGCATAGACACCTTCTTTTTCAACTGCAAGAGAAAAGGTATTTCCATAACACCCTATCCGGCATGATTCACCGGATAAAATGACCTGTTCATTTTTCTTAACATATGCCTGCCCGCCAATATCAGTAGGGCCGATAAGATCATCAAAATTATGAGCAAGTTCATGGACAACAACTGTTGTAAACCCGTCACCTTTGTATGCGGGCCAATCAGGGGGAAAGGCGTTTTCCTTATAACCGCCAATAGTAGAAAATGTGTTAACACCCGGCAGAAAAGATTTTATCGACGGGTCCTTACCTCCCTTATAATAATTCCGGCTTGAAAGTGACCGGACAATCTTCAGGTGTTTGGGAAGCATTGTACAGAATGTGTGCAGCATGGTAAGGTCATTGTTTGAGAATTTATTATTATCATACAGCCACATAGAGTGTGTCCTGAAAATTGTCTGGTAGCGCTGCGGCAATTGAAGCATAGTGATCAACTCTTCAACTCGCGTGGTAGTTAATGGTTTTCCAGCCAGGTACATGTTATGAATCTGCCAGCGCATATGCCCAAGATGCGGGACAACTTTGGGATCATGATATTCCCCGCGTAACAAAAACGCATACTTTGAAACCAGAGTCTCCAGGGTATCCAGATAAGCCAGTTTCAGCACTTCCCCCAGCAATGAATTTTCATGATAGAGAATTGAACCCAGATGCCCGGAAACCGCTATTGCCTGATCAAAAAAGGTTTCGTCCGAACCAATTTTAGTGGTAAAACCGGGCGTATCCAGAATTGTTTTAAAGGAATTCCATACAGGCGTCAACTGCGCTTTTTGCAACTTCTCATGAGTATTCTCGGAAAACCAGTGAAACATGGGATAGTTCAGGTATGCGATCAGGGGTTGGGTAATGGGGCGTGACGCATAATATTCGACGAAAAAGGTGTAATAATCCTGCTCGGTGTACGAATCTTTTGAAAGAATGGTATTGGCGCCGTTTTTTGCGGGTCCTACCCAGGCAGTGCTTAGCTGGTCAAGATAACTGAATAATGAGTCATGATCAATTTGACTCAAATCAGCATAAGCATCGCCTAATCCGGACACTATAAGTAAGGCTATACAGTTCATTCTTAAAATATTCATAATTGTATATCACCTTATTATATCCACCATTATATGCAACGCCGTTTTTATACTCCCTTGACAATTGCGCCTCTTTATTTTTGCAAACAGAGAGATTCCTGCTACATCAATTGAGATGTTTCATCTAAAAAATGCTCACACACTTACTATATATGGTACAATAATTTTCCCTGCTATCCACAGCATCGTACTAAATAAAAACAGGAAGGCCCTGTCAGTTAAACAGAACCCTCAATTCAAAGAAATGGTTTCCACTCCTTATTATTTTTCAAACCTGAACGTCTTTATATACATTTTCCCTGAGCGTTTAATACTGAAAATGTATGCTCCGGATGACAGAGATTTCTTTACATTATCCAATTGATCAAGAGATCTCATTTTATATGATGCTATTTCTCTTCCCTTAACATTGAATACGGTCACGTTATACTCTGATAGAACCGGCAGCACATCTTTAACCGGTACGACATTCGTAGCCGCATCATAGGTAACTGTCAATTTTGGTCTCTTATCACTCAAAGCAGACTCTGAAGAATAGAATACGACACCTTTTCCAGGTGTCATGCTGTCAAATTTGATAAGAAACCCATAGTTATTGCCGCTATTTTCAACCATATCTTTAACAGCGGAACCGACATCATAATCTTCCCATGTTTTCAGGCTGCTGTTGCTGCTTGATGCCAATGCCTGTGTTGCAAAGTCACCGCCTTTTTTTGACCAGGGGCTATTCCAGGAAACATTTGACTCATTCCAGTTTTTTGTTAGTCTATAGACGGATTTCGGTCCATTTTTCCCATCATAAAAATTTTTATAGGGATATACCGAAAGAGTTGCCTCTTTAATTTTCGCATCAACAGGTATAATGCTCAGATCAAAATGTAAGACCACCCGGGCCTTGTAAATAACAGTACCTGATCAACTTTGACACTTTTCCCATTCCATGGATAAATCATTAGAGTTGCCAAAATTTTTTGTCTGTTGCGAGTCATCAATCCAGGAATCGTTGCAGCCGCTATAGCCTTCCACACCATTCTGTAGTAATACAGTAATTTCTTCCGCGGTCACCACACTCACGCACAGCA
>CBDVBE010000223.1:0-10627 GCA_965372145.1 uncultured bacterium
GATTTTGGATTTTGGATTTTTTCAATCCCCAATCAACATTCCACAATCCGCAATCCGCAATCCGCAATCATACAATTTTGGATTTCAACCCTGAACCCGTGAATGGTTACCACATTTGTTATTGTATAGGGAAAAGAGAGATAGCATACAGAGGATAATTACAGGACATGCCGCTTTTTTTCAAATTCTGAAGGCTTGCCCGCGAGAGTGTGTAAGGTTTATATTTTTCTTTGTAAACGGCAAGACTCTTGCTTTTTAAATTTATTCCGGATTTTGCTTCAAGAGGGTATACCGTATCATTTATCTGAAAAACAAAATCGACCTCAGCTTTTCCTGAACTTGTCCAGTAAAAAAAACCTCCGGAAATTTCGACCGCAATTGCTGCACTACATAATTTTCCACTTTGTCAAATATTGGCCCCAAATAGGTGACCATCACCAAACTTCTGCCACTGTATTACTTTCTTTTCAATTTCTTTATCATGGTCGTTCATAGAGGATTATCCCCTCTGTTGATGCCGGCCGCGCAATCGTACCGGGAATAGTACGGTCGCGTTCATACTCTTTTGGAGTTAAAAGAATGATATCCCGCGCAATACCAATTCCACGCAGCGCTCTGTCCATTTCCACAACAACCGTACGACGTTTCCCATCGAAAGAATCCACAACGAGGATATCCACATCACTTCGCTCATCTGCAGTACCGCGTGCGTGTGATCCAAAAATAATGATTTTAATTGGATGAAATTTTTCTACAAGTCTGGTTTTGATTTGTTCCAGAATTTTTTCAGAAATCATGCCTTATACTCATCTTTTACTACTACTATGATATTTCCTCGACCGCTCGATAAGAGATTCAATTTCTTTCATACAGGAGTTCCTTCTTTACGGGCGTTTAATAAAAGAGGGCTGCTTACATTTTCAAAATCTTTTAACGAGACCGGATAAATTGAAATCAGTACTCCGTATTCCAGGTTTATATCTGTTATGGTATCGATTATTCTGTCAATCTCTCTTCCCGGAACAACATTGCCATCGAGTACAAGCATAATATCAATATCCGAATCTTCGGTCGCTTCATTCCTGGCCCATGAGCCGTAAAGAAGAATTTTCTTAAGTCTTGAGCCATATACCTTTTCTAATTCTTTTTTTAATGTATCAATTATTCTATCTATCACAGGTACTCCTCATTGCTTTGAAATAACCATAAGCCCCTATTAATAATTATACCATAACATACATCTATTATAAAATAGTCTTTGTTTTTCTTGTTTGGTATTCATTTACAAAACAAACCTTGAACAAAAAAGCGGCCCCTTATATTTATTTAAAACTAACAAAGTTTGCCGAATAAAATAATTTGGCACCATTCGGCAGTTATGAATTAATTTGGTTTTGTTATCTCGATTGCACACCTGCGCCGGGGATTGAGTCTGTGACGTTGGGGAGGCAGTTTACTTTGCCGTATGGGAAAATATATCAATACTCAAATTTATAAAGCGATGTATCCCATCCGGTCGTGTCACACACAAACGCGGAAACAGTAATCCCTGTTTCTCCTGTGGGGTCGAAGAGGGCGTCATCCGTGCAAGTGAGCATAAAAATACTCAGTACCGGTATAAGAACTATTTGTATCAGAAACTGCTTCATTTTTATTTCTCCTAGTTTATTCACTGGAGTTTAAATAATGATGAATATCGAATGTCGAATGTCGAATGTCGAATCATGAATATCGAATTATGAATGCCGAATCATGAAGTTTTTTTCTTTGATTTAGCTGTTATAATACTTTTATTAAAAATCGAGATTAATTGATTATTCTCCTCATAAAGAGGTTCAATCTTGGAATTATTTTTTAAAAGATCCATTCTTATTAACATTTTCAACCAGACTCTTGTTTCACGTAATTCCTTCAGACAAATTTTCATCTTATGAATAAAATCTGACCGGGATTCTGCACTTTGAGCTTCTCCATAATTCGGTGCAGGTGATGTGCCGCAACGGATAAGCTGCCCTGCAATATGATTTCCTGCTTTAGTTTTCGGTAAAGATTCGGCTAGGTAAATAATTTGAACGGCAAAATCTATTAAGCGATCTTCGAGATCGTATACAGTCTTTTCCTTCTGCATTTTTTGTTCCATTTTTTGATAAAATATTTTTTTCCATAACTTTCTGTTTATTTCTCGATTTGAATTTCGAATCCTGAATCCTGAATTTTGAAATATTTTTCTGTTTTTTACTTCGATATTCATCATTCAACATTCAACATTCATCATTCATCATTCATTATTCATTATTCATCATTCAACATTCATTATTCAACATTCATTATTCAACATTCATCCTTTCTCATTTCCCTTTCTTGTAACAGATCAAAAAAACAGCACAATTCCCAACCCTCCACAAACCCCCGCAGCACCAAACATCCCAATCGACAGTCCTGTCTTCAGATTCCCGGAATCATTTTCATCTTTATTCTCTTTAACCAGGTCTTCATAGACAGGCCCGGATTTAATTGATGACAAATCCAGTTTGTCTTTTATATCCATTGCATCGTCATAGTCCTCCTGAGCATAATACATCAGAATGGCACCGGCAGCGGCAAGGCCGACCGAGCCGATAATCATGATACGTCCTGGTTTGCGCTGCTTTCGGCGTTTGACAAACTTTTTCTGCTGCAGGATTTTTTTGTTATCTGTTTCCTCAACGAGAGAAATGCTGAAATTGTTCGATTCGAATTCTTTAATGGTTATTGACAGGGTAGTATCAACATAGCCGACTTTAAAGAGAGAGAATTTGTGTGGTCCCGAAGTAATGTCATAGAATATCCCCGGTGTCAACTGATCCGGCTTTTTACTCAGGGTTTTTTCTTTCTCCAGGAATATCTCGGCTTCTGTGGGTTTACTGGTGATTTTCAGTGCGGTTTTCTGTTTTTCCAGTTTCAGAGAAATGCGTACCATCTGATTGCCGATAAGCTCAACATCCCGGCTCGCCTGAAAGTCCGCTTTTTTCACCTGGACCGTATGTTTGCCGGGGGTAAGGTTTTCGAATGTGCCCGGAGTTCTACCATCCATGAGCTTGCCGTCGATATAGACACTGGCGTCTTTGGGGTCTGTTTTTATAAAGAGTGAGGCATCGCCGCGCTGAACAGTTATTTTTGTCTCTTTCTTTTCAACTTCCAGACCGGCCATCTGATAGGCCAGGCGATTCATGGTCTCGGTCAATACTTTTTCAATGGGGCAGTCGCAGTCCTCGCTGACATTCTGATCGATTCTTCCGGTTTCAACATCGAGCACCTTTACATTCAGGGTGTAAATACCGCCGACTTTAGCGACTGTTCCGGTTACAATCTTTTTTACCGCAATAAGTTGTCCAGCTTCTACGGCGCAGGTCTGATCAACGCAGTCGGAACGCTGAAAGTTCTGTTCCTCCAGAATTTTATACATCTCCGTACGTTCCATTACGTCGTATTTGCCTGTTTTCATAAGTTCCGCCCGAAAACGATTGGTCAAAGGCACGATAACCGATTTTTCGACATTCTGTCCTCCGAAGTCCATGACTGCAAGGGTTGTCTTGCCAACAGGTTGAATAAGAGCTGATTCAGTTTTCCGCTCTGCATCAGTTATTACCGAATCTGCAGTTTCAGATTGCTCTTCCGGCAAAGCTGCATTTTCCTGTGCGGTTGTTGTTGTCTCTTCCGAAGAAGGTGGAAGGCTTTCCTCTGTTGAGGCTGGTGGGGCAGTGTTGCTTTCTTCTACGGTTTGTGCAGGTTCATCAGTATCAGCATTGCTTTGTGCAGATGAATCTGCATTTTCCTGACTATAGACAATAAAGGAAAAGATACAAATAAATAGAGCTAAGTGTTTCATGAAGAATACCCCTGTGTGAATTTGAATGGGAGATAAAAAAAGGAAAAATAAACAACTGCCGGGTCTTAAAATATATGTGTGTTTGTATTGCCCCATTTCCCCCAAAGAAACGACCTTTCAAAGAATAGAAAATAGTAAGTTTACAATAATTGAGTTCAATAATTATTGTTGGATAATTATCGAATCATTTTTATTTATCAATTGTTTCCTGCACGCTGTGTCAGGAAAATCTGACAGTGCCTGTTTGAATTTTCTGACACTATGATAATATGTATTTTTCACACCTGAACCTCATAATAAGACTGAAATGAGTACTATACCCCGGGTTTTAGTTAAAACAGAAGGGAATTAAGACTATTACTATCAGCATCATGATGAAAAGAAGTAGACCGGCAACCATAATTTACACTCCATTGTGATGGGATTATTGAACTTTGTTATTGTTTTGCCTTATAGAAATGCAAATGGTGTGCCAGAAAAAAAATCCCTCACCTCCTTCATTCTTCTGATTTCCGGGAGAGGGAGAAGAATGAGGGGAGGGAGGGGTGAGGGATTCTTATGTAAAGGGGTATTCAGGTAATGAAGTCACTCCTTTCGTTAAAGATATGCCAAGTTGTTTTATAATAATGCAAAAAGCGTACCAGATAAAAAGCAATGAAAATAGAAAGGGGATAAAATGTTTAAGGAGAATAAATGGGGTTGGTAATATAAAATTGGGTATTGCTATTTATTATAGTGTATATTACTATAGCTATATGTATCCACATTTGATACGGGAAAGAGTATATGAGAACTATTCAGATGACATTAGATGATAATTTGGTGAAAGCTGTTGATAAAGTAATTAAAAAACTGCATACAACAAGATCTGCATTTACAAGATCTGCACTAAAAGAGGCACTTAAACGGTATCAACAGGAACGTCTTGAAGAGAAACATCGCAAAGGGTATACCCTTCATCAGGTGCAAAAGGGGGAATTCAGCGTTTGGGAAGATGAACAAGCGTGGGGTGATGAATGAGAAGAGGTGAAGTCAGATGGTATAAATTTAATAAGCCAGATAAAAAACGACCTGTTTTAATTCTTACTCGTAATTCGATTATAGACTATTTAGGCGAGGTAACAATTGCTCCCATAACAACCACTATTAGAGAAATACCTAGTGAAACCTGCCTGTCAAAACATGAGGGTATGCAAAGAGAATGTGCAGTAAACTGTGACCATATTCAAACAGTATCGAAAGGGAAATTAGGCACATTAATAACCACATTGAGTACCGCTAAATTAGAAGAAGTACGAAAAGCAATTGCCTTTGCGCTGCATTTATAATATCGGCAAAACAAGGAGATGATACTTGACAAAAGCAGGTCTTTTTTTAGGTTAGTATTTAAAGAACTGTCTGCGCTTATTAGAATCGAGACCTGTTTGACCTTTTAATCTCCTGCATGCGTATCTTTTAGATACTGTTTCTCTTTTGTAATCTGAAGAGTAATGTCATACGTACACGTGTCATTACCATCAGTTGCATAAACCTCAAACAGATAAATACCTTTTTCTGTAAAGTTCAATGGATCAATGACATTTTCATTTCCATCAATCGCATAATTTTCTGTGAAAATATCTCCCCTGGGATCAACAATCCGTATTGTAGATTTAAACGTATTACCGTTCGGGCTGAATTGGATAGAAAGGGTGTCATAACCCTGCCAGTTATATTTATAGGAATCCAAATCGACATTAGGGTCAATCGTGTTGTTTGCAGGGTTATTTAATTGTAGCACAGTAGCACTATCTATAGCTGCCACCATTGGGTACAATCCCAAGGTATAGGAACAGGTTTGGTTTCCCGGAATACTGCTGATTTTAATACTGTATGTTCCGATTTTCGGCTGTCGGAGAGTGTCTATACAGTTCATGTACCCACCTGTTTCATCAGATACAATAAGGGTGTCTAAATCAGGATCTAATACCTGTATTCTCGAATCAAATGTATTGTCCGGCTTAAATCGAATGGTAAGGGGATTGTTGGATATTTTCGTACACCCGAAGGTATAGGTGACAATTTGACCGACCTGATTGATCTGTCCGGTCACCGCTTTATACAATTCCAGATTAACAATAGTGTCATTCTGAAGAATAAATTTCCATATTGCACTTGAGTCTGTCTCACCGGTAGTATCAAAGCTTTCAGCACCGATGACCTGCCAGTAGTAGATACCGTCAACCAGTGGATTCGTGGTAAGGACAGTATCCGAAAATGAAGTGGTATACACTGTATTGGGCGGGTTGGTATTATCGAGTAATACCTTATACAGTTGAAAGTAGCCGGGATGCCACTGCAGTACTACCTGGTTCGTTTCCACGGAGTCGTTGTCCGGCGGCGTAATTAAAACGGGAGCTCCGTCATTAACCAACGCAGTGACACTCTTACTGTTTTTCACTCCTCCTGCATTGTTGCTCACCACACACCGGTACCGTTTATCGTTCTGGGACATGTCAGCTATAAAAGTATAGGAGCTGTCCTTAGCTACACTGCCGGGAATATCACTCTCATTTTCCTGCCACTGGTAGGAAAGCTGCAGGAGACAGGTAGCAGAAACACTCAAAGTAACTGATTCCCGTTCGAACACATTCAAAGGGAATTCCGGGTCTTTTGTTATTACCGGTGATGAATCCGTTACTGTATTCACGGTTATAGTCCATGGTAGTGAATCAAACTCTCCCTTTCCGTCGGTCACTGCAACCGATACCGATTTTTTCCCGACATCAACAGGCTGGGGAGTCCAGGTAATGATATTGTCAGTTAGTATTATATTGGAATCACTGACACCAAGGGAGAACATCAACGAATCACCATCATCATCAACAGCATGCACCGTATCGGAATAGGGTGTGCCAACCGTGGCTGTGGAACACATCTCCCCGGGTGTGCTGGTAAATCGTGCGGGCCTGTTGCCCTGGCTGACTCGGACGGTTAAATCTGCGGTATTGGAATAGTAGGAGTTCGTGTCCGCACACCGGACCTTGACCGTATAGGTGCCTGCGGTAGTAGGAACCTGGTATTTCACCCTACAGGTCGGTGTGAGCGTGTCCCAGGAACCGTCATTATCCCAGTCCCATTCATACTCAGCAATTTTAATGGTACTGTCGGTCAGGTTCGTGTAAGCGATAAGCATGACAGAACCCTCTGCGGTAGTTGCCAGGAATATTCCCGGGTGAATTTTTATCGACTCAGTAACAACAATCGATTGCAGAACAATCGTGCCAAGGTCAGGTATGGAAAGGGTGTCCGCGATGATATTACCGACAATAATAGTATCCATACCGTTGGTAATAATCGTTGGTATTTTAGTAAGGTTGGGGATCCCATTAAGCAGAAAATAGCCTGAAGCATTGGTGCTGGTATCGAGAATCTGGTCAAAAACGATAACTTTTGCACCGTTAATGGGCGAACCTTTATCATTGGTAACAGTACCGGTAACGGAAGAGCCTTTTTCATTGACGATAAGCTCGATGTTCTCCAGAATAGTATCCGGCATTACCAGCATCTCTTTCGTGCCGTAGCCGATGTCTTTGACAACAGCAAAAAGCTTGATATTTCCCGGTTCGACTTTTTTTAAAATGAAATTGCCGTTGATATTGGACAAACCAGCCACGTTCTGCTCTTCAACCTGAATGCCCGCGTCCGGCTGCCCGACATTTGACTGGTCTTTAACGACGCCGCACAGGATCGCATAGCGGTAAGTCATCTTTACCGGTGCCGGTAACGCTTTGCTTTCGAGCATAGTAAGGGAAACCGAATCTGCAACAACGGTATCAAGGTAATCGATTAATTTCAGGTACAGGGCATGGTTCCCGGCAGGGAGCCCTGAAAGGGTGAACTGGCCTGCCGGATTACTCACGGTGGTAATACCACAGGGGAATGCCGTGACCGTCACCCCGCATAATGTTTTGCCGCGTTTATCTATAATAGAGCCGTTGACCGAGCTCTCGAATATCTGTACATCTGATTCATTAAACACCCTGTCTTCCATCGAACATGTGAGGAAGAGCAGCAGCAGTGCCAGGAGCGCGTGCGTTATAGTAATGGGTATGATTTTCAATTGATAACTCCCTTATGTAATTATCAATGTTCAATTATCATTTAAGAGTGCTATTTGTTATTTACCGCTTAAAACTCACCCCGTATTCCTGCATAAAGGGAGATGTTATTCTGCTTATACTCAGGAACACAGGCAAAATAGATCCTTTTTATCTCTTTAGACTTTTTATTACCAAGAACCACCGCGTCTATTATATTTGCCGCCCATACTATGCCGACACCGGCGAGTAAAATATTGGTCCGCAGAGCAGCGCTGTTTTTATCATCAACAGCGTCATTTGCCCGTTTTATCCATTTCTCGGGTGTATCATTGGCATGCACGGTTGACGGGTCTTTGTCCAGGTATCGTGTTACCTCATCATCCTTCTCGCTATAGTCCAGTGCCGACCAGATGAGGGCACCGGCGCCTGCCGCCGCAAGGGTAATAAAAATGATGCCGTGCGACTTCTTGTCGGAGTAAAACTGTCCCCAGCCCGGGACAAGCGCGCTTCTGAACAGCGACGACGTCGGTTTTATCTTCTCGACAAAGACCTGGCGGTAGAAGGTTTCCATTTCCACAGACTTCATTTCCGCACCCGCAGCGGACACTATCTCTCCGGTTTCTACATCAGTCAATCGTGTAAAGACAATGCTCTTTGGTATCAGACTGGTAACGGTCCCGGTCACAATATACCGCGCAGAAAGAAGTTTCCCCGATTTGAGTGTCTTATCCTCGGCAACGAGATCGGATCGGGAAAATTTTAATTCTGTAAGGACCGCTTTCAGGTTAGTCCGGTCCACCACGCGGAAATTAGGATTCTGCGTGAAAACCATGACACCGTACTCGGCAGCCATCATACCCGAATAGTTGTTTGAATCAGCACTTTTAAACGGCAGCACTGCGACAGTATATACTGAATCTGCCGGCACTGCCTGGGTAAGCTGCAGGAACATGTCCGGGAGTGACTGCTTTGTATTTGTCTTCCCGGTGTGAAGAATTGAATCTTTTCGTGCAGCTTTCTGAACTATACTTACTGAATCGAGCCATGCCTGGGTGCGCTGCAGGGTATACTGTTTCTCAACAAGCACCCCTTCCTGAATCGATATTTTTTCTTTCACCGGCAGGTAGCCCGGTTGAACAAGGCGAATGGTGTAGTCACCTGTTTTAATGTTTTCGTCTGTAAAAGGCGTAACACCGGCGGAATCGCCGTTTATAAAGAGTGGAATTTTATCCGGCGAACTGGTTATACGCAGTTTGCCGAGTTTAACAAACTCACCAACACCTTTGGCTGCGACCTTTTCGGAAAAATCCTTGAAAAACCTGACAATCAGGTATTCACTGGTTACAGGAATGGCGGTATTCCCGGTATGGTACTGTTTTGCCGCAATGGAATTTACTGCATTCAGGTTTACCATATAGAGCCCGTCAGCAGTATCAATTGTTCCGGTGATCACCACGGAAGCATCGATTAGTTTTCCCGTTTCAGCAACACAGGAATCTGTTGGGCATTCCGGTTTGGAAATATTGTTCGATCGCAGCAGAAATTCCGTGTCAGCGTAATTCAATGCAGTAAATACTCCGGTGTTCCCGAGTTCCACAGAAAGGAGATCGTTTAAACGTTCCAGAGTGCTTTCGTCCAGATTATTTGTCTGAATGAATGTCACTGCATTTGGTGAGGTATCTGCAGAGACAAACACCAGAAGGATTATTATCCAAAGAAAAAGTGACCGAAACATTTTCACTTTTCTCTCCCTAGTATAAGCACTATTGGTGATATTATTTAGGTATAACATATCTTAAAAAACGTCATTCCCGCGAAGGCGGGAATCTAGGCATCTATAACGGATCTATAAAAAAATACCTATTTAATATAATCTATCTCGACAACGTCAGCTTAGCCGTTTTCCTGAATCCCTCCGCTATCATCCTCGTGATATAAATACCGTTACCCATGGGACAGCCGGTGTCAGTCTTTCCGTCAAACATGACTGTATGATAACCAACCTGCGTAGTGCCCCTGACAAGGGTTCGCATAACCCTCCCCTGAAGGTCATATATCTTTAATGACACCTTTCTTTTCTGGGCCAATGTCTCCATACCGTTAATACTCCTTGGCGGAACCGCAAACCTGATCTGCGTCGATCCCTGAAACGGGTTCGGGTAATTTCCACTCAGCATGAAATATTTCGGCAGATTATTGATCATTGCTTTTATATCCACCGATAAATCAACCAGGATCTCTTTGCTTTTGGCATTGTTAATGATATTATTGTCAAGTGCTAATGCGGTTGAGCAGACAAGGGTATAGGTCCCTACAGCAGATGCCAGCCACGGTTTGAATGCAACGGTATCCTTTGCGTATGCCCCCAAAGAAGGAACCATTGCAGTATCATAATAAATAGTACCTATGCGTATATACACCGGGATGCTGTCTGTGCTCTTTCCTTCATTGTAAATAATAACCGTGGGTGTTACTGTTGTGTTTGGCGTCACCACACTGTCGGGTGAAAGAATGGAGTGGACGCTTGCGTCATGAATTAAAGACATCGCATATAATCCCAAAGTGTATTTAAAAGTGCTATTGCCTTCAACTTCTCGAATCCTAATAGTGTAGGTTCCTGTAGCTGGGAGTACGAAATCTTCAATCGCATTCATAGCATCAAAAACGTCTTGTGCTG
>CBDVBE010000224.1:0-10602 GCA_965372145.1 uncultured bacterium
ATCTTCAACATGAATGAGTGAACCATGAGGGACATTATAACGATACCGTTCACGGTCCTTTTCATCAAACACGGCAATCTCACCAAACCTTGCCATAACGACCATACCGGTATCATGAGTGACATACTCAATCTTTTCAAGACGAACGATACCTTCAACCTTTGAAACTTCCTGCGATTTTGCGATAAGACGTGATGCTGTTCCACCGATATGGAAGGTACGGAGTGTGAGCTGTGTGCCGGGCTCCCCAATACTTTGCGCCGCCATAATACCAACAGCCTCTCCAACGCCTACTTCCTTACCGGTAGCGAGGTTGCGTCCATAACACATTTTACAGACACCATGCGAAGAATCACAAGCAAGTACCGACCTGATTATAATTCGCTCAACACCTGCCTCTTCAATCCGGGTAGCGGTTTCCTCATCAATTAACGTGTTGATGCCACAGATAAGTTCATCAGAAACGGGATCATAAATATCCTGTTGGACCGTTCTTCCGACAATACGGGCATCAATCGGTTCAATAATCTCATCACCCTCACGCAGTGCTTCAATTTCAATACCTTTTGTGGTACCGCAGTCATCCTCATTAATGACAATATCCTGTACGACATCAACGAGACGCCGTGTTAAATAACCGGCATCAGCAGTTTTCAGTGCGGTATCAGCCAGACCTTTACGCGCTCCGTGGGTTGAGATGAAGTATTCAAGGCCGGAAAGGCCATCCTTAAAATTTGACAAAATCGGATTTTCAATAATTTCACCGACTGCACCGGTAATCTTCTTCTGTGGTTTCTGCATTAATCCACGCATTCCGGCGAGCTGTTTAATCTGGTCCTGACTACCCCGTGCCTTTGCATCAAGCATCATGTAGACAGAGTTAAATCCATCCTTATCGTCTTTCAAACGTTCATACAATACGATCGACACTTCATTTGTCGTATGTGTCCATATGTCAATAATCTTATTATACCGTTCACCCTCGGTAATAATACCTCGCGTATACTGTTTGCGGATTCGTTTAACTTCTTCGAGGGACTTATTAATGATCTCTTCTTTCTCTTTCGGAACGACTAAGTCGTTGATACCGAAGGTAACCCCTGCTTTTGTAGCATATTCAAACCCGATATCCTTTATATTGTCAAGGAAATAGCAGGCGGTTCGGTTGCCGCACGTATTAATAATCTCTGCAACGAAACGCTCAAGGTTGGATTTTTTCATCAATTCATTTTGATAGGGTATTTCATCGGGAACAATCTCATTAAAGATAATTCTTCCAGCTGTTGTCTCGAGGCGCTGTCCGTTAATCCGTACCATTATCTTTGCATGCAGGGAAATCTGATTATCGGCAATCGCATGTAACACTTCAGGGGTATCAGAGAAACAACGCCCTTCACCCTTTTGCCCACGAGCCATTTTTGTTAAATAGTAAATACCAAGAACCATATCCTGACTCGGAACCATTACCGGCTCACCATTTGACGGACGTAATAAATTGTTCGCACTAAGCATAAGCAGGCGGCATTCAATTTGAGATTCAAAGGAGAGAGGTACATGTACTGCCATCTGGTCACCGTCAAAGTCCGCATTAAATGCAGCACATACCAACGGGTGCAACCGGATTGCCTTACCCTCAACAAGTACCGGGAAAAAAGCCTGTATACCCAATCGGTGGAGTGTTGGTGCGCGGTTTAACATGACCGGATGATCCTTAATAACCTCTTCAAGGATATCCCATACCTCAGGACGTTCTTTCTCTACAAATTTTTTCGCGCTTTTTACAGTCTGCACCAGGTTTTTTTCTTCCAACTTCTGGATCACAAATGGTTTAAACAGTTCGAGAGCCATCATCTTTGGCAGGCCGCACTGATGGAGCTTCAACTCGGGACCGACAACGATTACACTACGGCCGGAATAATCAACACGTTTTCCAAGAAGGTTCTGACGAAATCGCCCCTGTTTTCCTTTCAGTAAGTCGCTGAGTGATTTGAGTGGGCGTTTCCCTTCACCTTTTACTGAAGACGTACGACGGCCGTTATCAAAGAGCGTATCAACCGCTTCCTGCAGCATGCGCATTTCGTTACGAAGAATAACATCGGGAGCCTTTATTTCAATGAGTTTTTTCAAACGGTTATTCCGATTAATTACCCTTCTGTAAAGATCATTCAGATCAGATGTTGCAAACCGTCCACCTTCAAGAGGAACCAGCGGCCGTAAGTCAGGCGGCAGAACCGGCAAAACCGTCAGGACCATATTTTCCGGATGATTGCCGGATCTCAGAAAAGCCTCACCAATACGCAGCCGTTTCAAGTGGTCGTGTTTTCTCTGTTCAGATGATTCGATTTCTATCTTATACCGTAACTCAGCAGAAAGATCTTCAACATCAAGTGTGGCAAGGAGTTCAAGGATAGCTTCGCCACCCATTTTAGCATCGAATTCTTTTCCGCCTTCTCTCAATTCTTCGTAGTCTTCTTCTCTGAGAAGATCCATCTTATTCAACCCGGTATCTCCGGGATCAATAACAATATAGGACTCATAATAAATAACTCTTTCAAGAATGGTATTTGAGATACCAAGCAAAGAGCCTATCTGTGAGGGAATACTCTTGAAAAACCATATATGGACAATCGGTACCGCTAACTCAATATGTCCCATTCGTTCACGACGAACTTTTGAATGGGTTACCTCAACCCCGCACCGATCACATACAACACCCCGATACCGTATCCGTTTATATTTTCCGCAATTACATTCCCAGTTACGTACCGGACCAAAAATCTTTTCGCAAAAAAGTCCATCCCGCTCCGGTTTAAAAGAGCGGTAATTTATGGTCTCCGGCTTTGACACTTCTCCATAGGACCAGTTACGGATAGTATCAGGAGTTGCAAGATGCACGCTGATACTGGTTATTTCCTTAATTTCCTTCCCATACTGACTATACAGTTCAGTCACGGAACAACCCCCGTCTTTTGGGTTAAAAAAGTACTGTTTTCATTGAACTATACTTTGAAATCCTAAGTTCTAATCCTCTTCATAATGTAATTGTATATCGAGTGCCAGAGCTTTAATCTCACGTACGAGAACATTAAATGACTCCGGTATTCCTGATCGTGGCGAATTTTCACCTTTAACTATTGATTCATAGATTCTCGAGCGGCCGGTTAAATCATCACTCTTCACCGTTAATATCTGTTGAAGGGTATATGCCGCACCATACGCCTCAAGTGCCCATACCTCCATCTCACCAAAACGCTGACCACCGAATTGTGACTTTCCACCTAATGGTTGCTGGGTAACAAGAGAGTACGGGCCAATTGACCGTGCATGTATTTTATCATCAACAAGGTGACACAGTTTCATAATATATGCAGGCCCCACGGTAATCTCATTATCAAATGGCTCACCGGTCCTGCCATCATGAAGGACTGTTTTCCCTGTACCGGGGAGACCGGCTTCTTTCAGCATTGCGATGACATCATCGGCATCGGCCCCATCAAATACCGGCGTTGCAACATGTAAATCAAGATTCCTCGCAGCTAATGCCATATGGCACTCTAAAATCTGTCCGACATTCATACGGGAAGGAACCCCCAATGGATTCAGGATAATATCAACAGGAGTACCATCCGGCAAGAATGGCAGGTCTTCCCGAGGCACGATCTTTGATATAACACCTTTATTTCCGTGGCGGCCGGCCATTTTATCTCCAACTGATAATTTCCTCCTTTTAGCTACATACACCTTTACTAACTGTAAAACACCCGGTTTCAGTTCATCACCGCGCACGATTTTATCAATTTCTTTATCCAGCCGATCTTCCAGCTTGGTAATAAGATCATTTGCCTTGAAAAGGATTTCCTCTGCAATTTTACTTTTTCTGCTGTTAGCGCAAATGCCTTCCTCATAATTAATATTCCTGAAATCAAGTTTCTTAAGAAGCGCCTTCTTCCACTTTTTCCCTTTCGGGATAATGATATCACCGGTATGGGCATTCTTGATCTCTAAGGTTGCAGTATCATCCAGCTCTTCCGATATTTTATCAATACGCACCTTTTCAATCTCAATAATCTGATGCGTGATCTCATCTTTGATGTGATCAATACGCTCCTTATCTTTCCTTTTCGAACGTTTATCACGGTCCTTGCGTGAATACACATGTGTATCAATGACAATACCCTTTAATCCGGGAGGAGCTTTTAAGGAAGAATCCCGCACATCACCGGCCTTTTCTCCAAATATTGCACGAAGCAACCGCTCTTCCGGTGAAAGTTCGGTTTCACCTTTGGGGGTTACTTTCCCAACGAGGATGTCACCCGCTTCTACTTCCGTACCGATTCGGATAATTCCATTTTCATTGAGATCCTTAACCGCTTCTTCACTGACATTTGGGATTTCATGGGTTAATTCCTCCGGACCACGCTTTGTATCACGAACTTCAGTTTCAAACACGACGATATGTAATGAGGTGTAAATATCGTCCGCAACAAGGTTTTCCGATACAATGATCGCATCCTCATAGTTATATCCACGCCAAGGCATGTATGCAACAGTAACGTTTCGACCAAGTGCAAGCTCGCCATCCTTTGTAGCATGACCGTCCGCCAGGACTTCACCCACTTTAATCTTCTGTCCAACAGATACGCATACTTTCTGATTAATACAGGTATCCTGATTTGACCGTTCAAACTTGACCAGTTCATAGGTATCGGTAGACATTAAATTAAGAATATCTTCAGTATTTTTACTTACTGTTTTTCTGATAATAATCTTTGATGCATCAACCTTTTCAACGACGCCATCATTTCTGGCAATTACCAGACATCCGGAATCTCTTGCGGCTCGTCTTTCAAGACCGGTACCGATATACGGAGCTTCTGTATTGAGCAATGGGACCGCCTGGCGCTGCATATTTGATCCCATGAGTGCTCTGTTAGCATCATCATGCGAAAGAAATGGTATCAGGCCTGCTGCGACACTGACAAGCTGCATGGGAGAAATATCCATATAGGAAATATCTTTACGTGCTATAACCGGAAAATCACCGCGATAACGTGCGAACACGTTTGTATCGTGTATTTTTTTATCTTTATCAATTGGAATATCAGCCGGTGCGATATAGTAATTATCTTCCTGGTCAGCAGTAAGATAATCAATATCGCTTGTCAAGAATCCGTCTTCAACACGCTGATACGGTGTCTCAATAAATCCAAAATCATTTACCCGTGCGTACGTACTCAGGGATGCTATCAGGCCGATATTCGGCCCTTCCGGAGTTTCAATAGGGCAGAGACGGCCATAATGAGTATGGTGAACGTCACGGACCTCAAAACCTGCCCGTTCACGGGTCAATCCACCCGGCCCCAGCGCACTAACACGGCGTTTGTGTGTTAGTTCAGAAAGCGGATTCGTCTGATCAAGGAATTGTGAAAGCTGACTTGATCCAAAGAAGGCCTGAATGACGGTTGACACGGTGCGAGCATTAATAAGGTCTTGTGGAACGAGACTTTCGACATCGCGGATACTGAGCCGTTCACGAATAGTACGAACCATTCGGGTCAGACCGACTGAAAATTGTGCTGATAGCAATTCACCCACAGAACGGACGCGGCGGTTTCCCAGATGATCGATATCATCAATGAATCCCTCACCGGTACTCAGCTTTACCATATATTTAAAGGATTCGATAAAATCATCTTTTGTTAAGGTATTAATACCCTCTTCCGGCTTAACATTCAGGCGGGTATTGATACGGTAGCGTCCTACATCTCCCAGATCATACCGTTTTTCATCAAAAAAGAGTCGTTGAACAAGATTTCGTGCTGTATCAACATTCGGCGGAGGACCCGGGCGCATGGTTGCATAAATATAGAAAAGGGCCTCTTCTTCAGATTTCGTTTCATCCTTTGCACTTGTATTTCGTATCACCATGTTTTCAGGATTCGGTACATCTTTCAGAAGCATTACTTCGGAAATCTTATTCTCAAGGAGGCTTTCCCATTTCTCCTCAGTGATTATATCACTCGCCGTAAGAAGTATCTCACCGGTCTCAGTGTTAAAAACAGTCGATGCAGCTACGTTACCTACAATCTTATTCTTCGTTGTTTTCATGACACGAACTTTTACTGAATCATAAAACACTGCTATGATTTCTTCATTTGTTGAAAAACCAAGTGCCCGCAGAAGAATGGTAGCCGGCATCTTTTTCCGTCGATCTATATTCACCCAGAGGATATTATCCGGATCAAGAAGCAGTTCAACCCACGAACCGCGCTGCGGAATGATACGAGAGGTAAGCATGGTCTTACCGGAAGGATGTGTCACTTCGTCAAAAGTGATTCCAGGTGACCGGTGTAACTGACTAACGATGACACGTTCAGCACCGTTGATCACAAAGGTCCCGCGTTCTGTCATCAGGGGAATTTCACCAATGTAAACTTCATTACTTATTTTCTCAACAAACTTTTTTATTTCCCCATCCTGTTCATATACCAGAAGCGACATATCTACTTTTAATGGTGCGGCAAAGGTCATGCCCCGTTCTTTACATTCTTTCAGCGAGTATTTGGGAACACCAAGTTTATAGCCATCATACTCCAGCGTGTAATAGCCTTTCACATCATTAACCGGGAATAGCTTAAGAAAAGAACCATGCAGTCCCTGACTCTTTCTTAACCGCGGTGGCACATCCTGCTGGAGAAATGATTTATAAGACTGAATTTGAATTTCCAACAGATCCGGCAAAGGCATTACTTCCTTTACACTGGAATAGCTCTTTCGTTTTACCATTCCACCATCCCTTCGGCTTAAATATTATATATGGTTATTTCCATATATATAATTAATAAATTGGTAACACGGGATACCCTTCAGGTATCCCGTGTTACCAAATGTTTACCTCTGATTTTTTTTCACGTATCGTTTCGTATTTAGGGAAGATAATTAAAAAAGAATTATTTAATTTCTACTTCAGCTCCAGCTTCCTCAAGCTGTTTAATATAATTCTCGGCTTCTTCTCTTGATACTCCTTCTTTAACCGCATTCGGTGCACTATCAACAGCATCCTTTGCTTCTTTCAAACCAAGTCCCGTTATTGCGCGGACAACCTTGATAACCTGAATTTTCTTTGCTCCAGGACCTTTGAGTACGACATCAAATTCAGTCTGTTCCTCTGCATCGCCATCTCCGCCATCACCGTCAGCTGGAGCCGCAGCTATTGCTACCGGCGCGGCAGCTTTAACATCGAACTTCTCCTCAATGGCTTTGATAAGCTCCGACAACTCAAGAACAGTCTTGCTGCCGATTGCCTCAATGATTTCTTCATTCGTTAACGTCGCCACGTAAAACCTCCGTTATATAAAGTTAATAATAAATATTTACTGTATTAATTCTCAGGTTCCTTCTTATTCTTCACCGCTTCCAGAGTTCCAACAAGCTTAGTAAAAATTCCCTTTAGTGAACCGACAAAATTGGACATCGGGGCACACATACAGGAGAGCAATTGCGAGAGCAATACTTCACGCCCGGGTAAATCAGCAAGTCTTGCTGCCTCAGCTGCAGTAAAGATTGAGCCATCAACGTACGCAATTTTTACCTCCATGAGATCTTTATTTGTTTTTTTGAACTCTTTAATGACCTTAGCAGGGATAATTGCATCATCTTTGGTTATGACCACACCAATAGGACCGTTTACATACTGTATTAATGATTCAAAACCGCATCGTTCCAATGCAATACGGGCGAGGGTATTTTTAACGACCAGATACTTTGCTCCAGCGTTACGGATATCAGCCCTAAATTTAGTTATCTTCTCAACATTAACCCCGGTGAAATCGGTCATGTAAATACCCGTCGCACCGGTAAATTCTTTTTCTAACGTTGCTACAGCGTCTGTTCTTTCATTTCGTGTTGACATGGTGATTAAACCTCGCATTTATCAATCTAGTTGAAAATAGTATTCAATTTTTATTTAAGATCCGCGACTTTGACCCTCAGCCCCGGTCCCATGGTACTTGATAAAGTGATTTTTTTAACATATGCTCCTTTAGAGGTCGTCGGTTTTGCTTTATACACGGCATCCATAAAAGCCTTCGCATTTTCCTGAAGATTCTGCGCATCGAATGAAAGTTTTCCAAGAGGAGCATGCAGGATTCCTCCCTTTTCAGCTCTGAACTTAACCTTTCCCGCCTTCAATTCCTTAATAGCCTTTCCGATATCCATCGAAACGGTTCCCACTTTGGGATTAGGCATCATACCGCGTGGTCCGAGGACTTTACCAAGTTTACCAACCACTTTCATCATATCAGGTGTTGCGACGACCGTATCAAAGTCCATCCATCCCTCTTGTATCTTCTTGGCAAGATCATCACCACCGACATAGTCCGCTCCTGCCTCCTGTGCTTCTTTTTCTTTGTCACCCTGTGCAAAAGCAAGGACGCGTACCGTTTTTCCAATACCATGGGGAAGTACGACAGCACTGCGAACCGTCTGATCACTCTTTCTCGGATCAACACCTAAATTAACGGCAATATCCAGTGTTTCCTTAAATTTAGTATGTGAATTGGTCTTAATGAATTCAATAGCATCACCAAGGGAATATTCCTTTGTCTTTTCAACCTTTTCACGAACTTCACGCCATTTTTTTCCACGTTTCATAACAAGCAAGCTCCACGTCAAATAAATATTAGTATCACACTACGGTAACGCCCATACTGCGTGCTGTCCCTGCAATAATCTTTATTGCAGCATTTACATCTGCAGCATTTAAATCGGGCATCTTTATCTCGGCAATCTTCCGTAACTGATCTTTTGTTATGGTTCCGACTTTTTCTTTATTGGGGACCCCTGAACCTTTCTCGATACCAAGCTCCTTCAAGATTAACACAGAAGCTGGTGGGGTTTTTGTAATAAACGAAAATGAGCGGTCTGCATATACCGTAATTACTACCGGTATTATCATACCATTAGCATCATTCGTTTTTGCATTAAATGCTTTACAAAACCCCATTATGTTAACACCATGCTGCCCTAAGGCAGGCCCAACCGGAGGAGCCGGATTTGCCTTACCTCCCGGGATCTGCAACTTAATCAAGCCTATAACTTTCTTAGCCAAAACACAGGTTCCTTTCCATACATGTATCGCATATTATGATACTGGGTTCACATGGACAAAGTCTACCTCAACAGGCGTAGAACGTCCAAATACACTTACCATTACTTTTACCTTGCCCTTTTCGGGATGTACTTCATCAACCGTACCATCAAAATCTTTAAACGGTCCCTCTTTTATCTTTACCGCATCGCCGACTTCAAAAGGTACTTCAGAAATTTGTTGCCTTTCTCCTTTTTCCGTCTGGCCTAAAATCCGCCGTACCTCATCTTCCTTTAATGGCTGTGGTTTACGACCGCCTATAAATCCCGTTATTCCATTAACACCCTGTACAAAATGCATAGCTTCTCTACTGAGTTCCATCTCAAGAAGCACATAACTCGGGAAAAATTTACGCGATGTTTTTACTTTTTTACCATTCTTTACCTGGACGACATCCTGGGTCGGGCTCAACACTCTATTTACCATGCCTTCCAAATCACCAGAATCAATAAAGTCCTGTATATATTGGACGACTTTTGACTCTTGTCCTGTATAAGTCTGTACTACATACCACTGAAATGCCATTTATTCAACCTTATGGATAAATTACATGTTCAACAGATACCCGAGTAGCCGACTCAGTATCTGATCAAATGTCCACACAACAACCGCAAACACTATACTAAAAGTAACGACCAATGTTGTTGCGTTGATTATCTCATTCTTGCTCGGCCAGGACACCTTTGCCATTTCTGACTGAACGCCTTTTAAATAATGTATTAGCTTTCGCATTGGTATTGTGCTTTCTTTAACAGGCCTGGAGGGACTCGAACCCCCAACCAATGGTTTTGGAGACCACTACTCTGACCAGTTGAGCTACAGGCCTATATGTAAATGTATCACCTTGTTATACTAAAGCATAACATTGTGTAGAAGCAGAAAGGTCATTCCTATGCCCTTCTGCTTAACACACTGTTACTCTGAATTATTGCTGCAACGAATCATAATGCTTTATTTAGATTCTTTATGCACTGTTCTTTTTCGTTCAAAAGGGCAATACTTTTTATATTCAACACGCCCTGAATGAGTCCGCTTATTCTTCGTTGCCGTATAATTTCTTTGTTTACAAGAAGTACATTCTAAAATGATTTTTTCTCTCGGCATTCTAAATCCAGTAATTAAAAAGTACAATAATAAACATAATGAGGATACTATTGCGTAGAACCGGAAAATCATATTCCATATACACTTCCGGTCAACACACTGTTATCCCTGAAACTAAACATGAAAGCTCCTAGATAACATTATGTCCCACAAAGGGGATAATGAACACTAGCAACTAAAGTTGCAAGTGTTCATTATATAAGCAGCAAGGTCAAATGAGAATTAGGAAATTGATTTCCAATTCAAATTGTGCAGTGGCCATTCCCATGCCCTTCTGCTTAACATACTGGTATCCTATTCAATAATGTCAGTGACAACACCGGCACCAACCGTGCGGCCACCCTCACGAA
>CBDVBE010000225.1:0-10583 GCA_965372145.1 uncultured bacterium
TCAATAATGTTACCGGCAGCGGCTATTCTCAGGGCGGTTTCGAATGGCGATGGTGAAGTAACCATGAGCTTTTCAAGTGCGGGATAGCATGAGAGTGCAGTTTGTGTTGTTTTGAGTTTTATCTCTCGATACGGATCGAATACTTCAGAACCGGCGAAAAATGTGTGATGGATAAAGGAGTAAAGATGGGTTATGATATGCAAAGGAGTTGTTTCACCATCCCGTTTCAATAAAAGTTTCATGGCATGGTCGAGAATTATCCGGGTCTGTTCTTCATCCATGTGTAACAACTGTGCTATTTGCATAGCCTGTTTTAATGAGCAGGGATAGCAATCGAGGAGTAATTTCATACACACTTTCTTGATTGGTAAAAGTTAATTATTGTTGCACAGTACTCATCCGAGTTGCTCGCGGAGTAAGCAATCTGCATTGTGATTGTTCTTTATACGATATCCTTGTCGGATTTTCGGTTGTTGACACCCTCGTCCTTAAGTATGGTATATGATGCGTCGACTTTTTTTGTTGGATACGATAGCGTTCGTCGATAAAACAGTTTACCAAGCAATGATCTGATTATACCATGCGGATTAGTGATGTCCTTTATTACCGCACCGGCACAGGGGATAACAGCCCCCCATAATGCCTGTTTCATACCTTTCTTACCTTTACCAGAAAGGCACCCGCCTTTACCTCTTCCTGTTCCCGGGCCGAAACCAATAGGGCCCGTTCCATTTCCTCCTGGCATACAATCACCTCCCTTTTACTTATTCTCTACCCACATTCAGGCTGAAAACCATTAGTCTTTGAAAAATTTTTTAATGAAGCTCTGCCGATCCTCTTTTACATTCTTTCTATGAACCGCCACGTTTCAATTATCTGTTTTCCCGTGTCGGCATTGACGTTTTCTTCTTCTCTTCCTGCCGCATCTTCTTCCGGTAAAACCCGGCAACCGGTACTGCGGCTGATCGATATTCCCATTTACTATTTCATTTACTACAATTGTTATGTCTCCTGTTATTCCGGTTATAACTTCAATTCCATGATGCTGCAGCATAATTTCCGCAGAATTTGATATTGCTCCGCAGATCAATATGTTAATCCCAAGTTCCTTTAATTTCGAAGCACGCAGTGGTATATACGTTTCGTCTAATACAAATCTCTGCGTATCTGTGATCCTACCGTTTACACAGTTAAAAACAACAATCTCATCGGCAAAGTCAAAGGTCGTTGCAACAGTATCTCCAAAAGCCGGAACTGATATTTTCATAATTAAAGAAACCGATTGACGTTCAATACTTTATCTGTTATTTATCCTTTTCCCTGATAGCATTTGATAGCACGTTGACCCGGTAACTGCAGCATTCTCTCCTGTGCCGAATATTGTAATTGTCGGGTCCAATTCAGTTGCAAGTTTAAGGAATGGTACAACTGTTTCTTTGTTTCGAAGGGCTACCGCCAAGGGATCGGTAACGATATTTTTCATGCATTCCTCCGGATTATTTATAAAATCGCCATAATCCCCGACACATGCACAGCAGTATACGAGATGCCCTGATGGTGCAATAAACACGTTGTTGCCGAGTAAAACACCTTCACCGTTTTTAATAACAAATCCCTTTGTCTCCATACACCCTCCGCTTTTAACCAAGTCATACGGCTCGACAATAACATATGTCAGAGGATTGAATGAACTTTTTGAAACATTTTTAATTTCGTTTTTTTGCATTTTACCGGGGTGAAAGTTATCCAATGCTCTGCCGATTAATCCTATACTCTGATTTGGTATACCGTAAAGGTGGGGTGCCATTAAACCATATTTCCATGCAGATGACCAGATCCTTCCAACCATCTCCCTGATGGTGCTTTTATGAGGTGGCCTGTGAAAAGCATCGATGGACATACAGATCCTCATTTTTGCATCAGCGCTCGATGTGTTCGCATATTTAGCCCAATGCCGTATCACTTTATCTGTTCGTTCATGGTCAGTTGCAAACCGGCCATTCGTGAGAATCCACACGTCATAGTCAGGTAGTTTCGAGCGTATTTCACGTATTAAATTTTCCTGGAAAACTAATCGCTCATCCTCTGACAATCTCTTTCCATCCAGCATTTTCGGCCACATAAAGAATTCTCCACCACTAAGGCGAATTGCCGGTTTTCTGAAGTTCAGTTTGAAAGTACCATCTTCCGACACCCATTGAGAAATACCTTCACGTCCAATTGCACAAACATTATAGGTTTGCATAAGGGTATATGAGAGTTTCTTCGGTGGTTTTTCCATCTCATCCAGCTTTTCACATTGAGAAGGAGGAGTGTAATGGTATGTACCATTTCCGTATAGCCTCCTGAGAGGATGAAGTATTGAGTACGTTGCGATGTTTTCAACAGCTCTGGTAGCATCTTTCGGGCTCATTATCTCTTTTCTGTTACCTCCCGATTCCGTAATACAGTGCTCACATTTGTCGTTGCAGTTGAATGTTATATACAATTCCGCAGAGCTAATGTACGCCATTGGCATATCTGTCGTTGTCGGTGAAATAATATCTCTTTCTTTTGCTTTTTCAAGAACTTCTGTTATGAGGGTATTCATTTGTTTAAATCCTTATAATAATTATACCGGAGAAGTTGTTTATATTTTTCAACCCGAACTACATAATTCACTATTCCGACAGTTTTGTTATAGTAGTAAAAAATGTTCCATTACCATCTTTCAGAATGCTTTTGAATAAACAGTTGTGATGGTGTTTTTCCAGGAGATCTTTACAGGTATGTTCTAATGTTGCTTTCATAATGCAAGAGTGCTTCCTACTTTCAGGCCATGATACCCGGAAGGAAAAAGGGTATTGAGAAATTCTTTTCCGGCGTCGCCACTACAGTGAAGCGGTGCTATCTGTGTTATGCCAAAATCACGGAGATTGTGTCCGAACTGCTGAATCGTTTCATCCGTTTTGTTTCTCAAATGAAGCCCACCAATCACAGAATCGAGTGTTACTGAGTGGTTGAGATGGGTAGCGATCCTGTTTTGAATTTCTTTAAAGGAGGTTTCAAGATTGTAGTGGGAGCAGCCACAGATAAGTGTTGCATGGTCAGGGGTTCGTGTTATTATAAGTGATTGTTCGGGCATTGATGTCCCGTTATAGGTACCCTTGATTTCTCCCGTCGTATAGATGTTTCGGGTAATTTTTGTCAATGTCCCCGGAGTATGTATTTTAGCACCTGCTTTTTTCAGCTCTTTTTTTAACTCACGTGAGAAGCCGGGACAGATATACACATTCGGATTTTTAATAACAGAAAGGAGGGTAAATATTCCGTCTATATGATCCCAATGTTCGTGTGAGAGTACGATAGTACTAATCCGGTCTGTTAGGATATTCAGTGAATTTAGATTATAGAGTAGTGAATTACCATCCGATCCGGTATCGAAGATGACACTGTTTCCAATAAGTAATGATAATCCGAAACCGGTTAACAGATTAAAGGTATCAGTGTCTTCATCAAAAAGAACGGTGATGTTCATAGGTATCCCACCCAATGCAGATGATTAATGATCACATATATTTTCACCGGTAATGAGCAGTCCGTTAATCCACTGTTGTGCCACCTGTTCCGGTGTGTTTGCAGGTGCGCCGACAACAACTTTAATCTTGTACTCTTGAAAAAACTGTTGTGCACGCATACCCATACCTCCGGCAATAATGACACTCGCACCCTGTTGATGCAGCCATTGCGGGAGAACTCCCGGTTCATGTGCAGGAGGAATAAGATTTTCCGTATTTTTTATACTTTTAGTTTCTTCATCGATCTCGACAAGAGCAAATGTTTCACAGTGTCCGAAATGCATGCAGAGTTTTCCATCCGCGATTGGAATTGCGATCTTCATATAGTTGATCCTTTCTAAAAAGTAAATTTGAAATTATGTAATAACTATCAATCCAAAATTAGAAATCTTAAATCCAAAATTCTATCACCAGTGTCCTTCAACATCGGCATCCTCCAACTTCAACAATGCTCCCTGTCGAAAGGCTTCCAAAGCCTGATCAACGGTAGCGGCTTTACTTGAATAGATATCTATCCCGGCGGCACGAAGGGTCCGATACGCTTTCGGGCCACAATGGCCGGTGATAAGTACTTTACATGCAGCATTGGCAATAATTGTTGCCGCTTGAATACCGGCACCTTGTGCTGCCTGCATATTCTGCTCGTTGTTGATACATTCCCATGAATTTGTTTCATCATCATAAACAACGAAATAACTTGCTCTGCCAAACCGGGTGTCGATTGGGCTGTCATGGGTCGTTCCTTGTGAGGTGATAGCGATTTTCATTGTGAAACTCCTTGCCGGTGGTACAGTGAATGAAATAGTGAATCCGTACTAACATAAAATCAATTACCGTGCCATATAGTTAGTGTCTGTCTGGAAACGTCATTCCCGCATGTTTTTAGCGGGACCGCGCAGTAGCTGCGATTACAACTGCATGGTAGCCCGGGAGCAAATCCATGCCTTAATTTATGTAAAAAAGCTGGATTCCGGCTTAAAAGCATACCGGAAAGCACAGAAGACACAATAGAATCAGTCACAGCGGTTTTTGCTGTGACTGGAACTCCTTATGCTTCAGAACGAAAGTGACAATGACAGCAAACAGGCACTTTCCGGACAGACACTAATTAGCCTTTTCTTTTTATATCATTTGAGTAGGAATGGGTTATAAAACATTGCAACAATGCAGTCTGGGTGCAATAAATTATTGCACCAATGCAACATATTGCTTCTGTTGAACTCTGTAAAATGAAGTAATGTCTTTTCTTTTAGGGGTAAAGCTCGATCAGGCTTGTATGGCATGCTTTTTGAAGCCTATTATGTATTTCCATAGTAATAAAAGACTGTTTATCGAAAAGGGAATAGAGTGAATCCATTACATGACGAACGCCAAAAGCAGCGGGAAGAGCAGGATAAAGAAATTAAAGACCGCCTCGCACATATCAAACGTAAGATACTGGTTATGAGCGGTAAAGGAGGGGTCGGTAAGAGTTCAATTGCAGTATCGCTTGCAGTAAGTCTTGCAAATGCTGGATATAAAGTCGGTCTGATGGATATTGATTTACATGGGCCGAGTATTCCCCATATGCTGGGTATTCCGACTATCCATACACCGGACATTCCGCCGGAAAAAAGTATGGGGTATTGTAATGGCGCGTTCATGCCGGCACAATACGGTGATAATCTGTCAGTGGTTTCCATTGAGTGTGTCCTTGAACATGTTGATTCCGCGGTTATCTGGCGCGGACCGTTAAAAATCAGTGCGATTCGTCAGTTCATAGCGGAGGTGGCGTGGGAAGACCTTGACTTCCTGGTAATTGATTCACCGCCCGGTACCGGTGACGAGCCGTTGACCGTTGCTCAGACAATCCCTGATGCCGAAGCGCTTATTGTTACCACGCCACAGGCTGTTTCACTCAGAGATGTCCGCAAGTCAATCAATTTCTGTAAGCAGGTACAGATGACCATCCTGGGATTAATCGAAAATATGAGCGGTTTTGTCTGTCCGCACTGCGGTAAAAGTACGGACATTTTTTCTGCCGGAGGAGGGGAGCAGGCAGCTGCTCAAATGGAGATACCCTTTCTCGGCCGCATTCCTTTTATTCCCGAGATTGTGCAGGCGTCTGATAATGGGGTCCCGCCGGTCATAGCATCGGATTCCATGCAAAAAGCATTTACACCAATTTGTGATACAATAGTACAAAAAAATACCGTTACCTGCTGAAGATTCTTTTTGGCTATCACTCCGGCAATTAAATAGTACTCATCTTGGTGTCGACGAACAAAGTGACAGCGGGAAGTATTTAAATCGCCGGAATAACAGGAACACTATCATCTTCAAATACAGTTCCGTAAACATCGATTCCCTGCGCCATGGGTGAGACCAGGAACAATTTAAATACAACGAACAACACTTTTGGAATATCTTGTAGAATTGACAGACCTTTTTTCAGAAGAAATATTTCACCCTCAATTCAGTCTTAACCTCGGATATTTTTGAACCATACTCACTGTCGGTTTTGCCATATAATCCGACCAGTTTCAGATTAAAACTGACCCTGTTAAACCTCTTGTAATTCATGTCCAGGCCTGAAAGGAGACTTTTATCGGATAGATTCATCAGAAGGTACACGGAAGGGGTAAAATAGAGAAAATTAAACGGCTCCGGATACTGCATTTTAAAATAGAGATAATGGTTCATAAAAAACTGTCTGTTCAAACTTCCGAACCATTGTTTCCGTAAACGTCCGAGGGTTTGAGTGTTCTGAGCGTCAAGAGCATTATGCACAACAGCATACCATGACGCCATTTCCGTATCGGTTAATCCTGCGCCGTTATAAATATATTCCAGGTAAAAAGTGGCATTAAAAGGGGCAAGGTATCGGGTGCCTGCTATTGACTGTATCGCGTTCTTTTTGCTGTGAAGTTGCGGATACCCGTTATCGGATACCAGCGGTTTTACTATGTCCGGAAGATATGAGAGTTCTCCATGAATCTCCCAGTTTGCCAGTATATTATGCGCTGCTGCAAGTCCGATTTTATAATCAAAGTCCTCGGCAATATTCAGAAATAATTCAAAATCTGTATTATAAATAAGAAAATAGGTGCGGGAAACGAGCCAGTGCCTGTCACCGGTGCAGTAATCATCGTTCAGTTTTTTATACACAGGAATAAAGACGAGCTCCTGTGAAATGTTTTTAAATACTTTTGAAGAGAAGCTTTTAACATATTCTACCCCGGCAGTGTAAAACCCTTCCAGAGAGGCGTCAACATCATTAACATTCTTTTGACGGCCTGCATACGAGACCGGGTTGTATATATACCCTTTCCCCCATTTATACAATTTTTTCCCGAGCAGGATACTCCACCGGGGATTGAATTGATATTTACCATACCCTTCCAGGAGCGTAATGCCGAAATCCCACTTCTTTTCAGGGTGGTTATATCCAATCCGGGCGTCTGTGGAGGCATACAGCAACACTCCCTTTTTCTCAAATTTTGCAACGGGGAGAGCAAGCAGTAAATAGTTGTCCAGTACTTTCCGCGAATTGGTTGTGTCAAAATATTTAAGCCGCCAGGAAAGGCTCTTCTTTTCCGGAATAATCAACGAAGGGCGAAACTCTGCAGTGCCGGAAAACTCAAAGGGTTTCTTCTCAAATTCGGATACATCAAAATCATATTCATCCGGAAAAAGCAGACTGAGCAGAATAACGGAAATGGAAATAATGATTTTAATTATCACAATTTCTAGTTTCTCAAATCGGGTATTTTAGACATATACTGCATGGTAAACACTTCATCCGGGAAGTCGCGGATTTTCATGTTCGCGTATATCATGACAGACTTGTACCCTTTGTGAAGGGGGCTGTCCGTTTCGATAACCGCGGGTCGGGTAATGTTTTTACTCAAAGGTTTTATGTCTTTAAAATAGAGCGTCTTAATAAGCATGTCGGAGGCCGTGTAACATTCGATCCGTATCGGCACCGTGTTTTTTTTGTCTACCGTCACAATAAGCTTGTCATAGGCGACATTGCCGGTCTTTGCTTTTAAAGTCATAACCGGTTCTTTGCCGCTTTTATCCAGTGTAACACAATCATACTCTTCGCTATAGTCCAGGCGCATGATATCGGCATTATTAAAAATGCCGCCCGTTACCGACTGCATGCTGGTAATACGTACCGGCTTGCCTACATTGGGAATATAGAGCCACATATTATCGCCCAGTCTGAGTGTTGACCTGCCCACCTCGGTTTTGGGCGATAAAAAAGTCGTGACCATTTTATCATTCCCCTTTTTAGCCGTGTATAAAACAAACTCCTTTTTCTTGCCGTTCGGCTCAATATTGATCAGTTTTCTGTAGGATTCAAAAGCGACCGGCGTCAGGTTACGATCAATCTTTTTAAGTAGTTCATTACCTTCTTCATCAATAGTAACATTCTGGGCAAATACTACAGCGGCATATAAAACAATTGCCGACAGTATCATTTTAGAAATTGAATTCATCGGTGTCTCCTGTCTGTGAAATGTCATCAGCTATGGCGTAATGCCTCAATAGGGTCCATGCGCGAAGCCTTTATCGCCGGTTGCAGGGATGCGATAATAGCGACAATGGTTGATATAAGTGTAATGAGCGCCATCTGGTTAAAGGGTATTGTCGGATCGATTAAAATGTTTTCATTTCTTCCAAACGCAATAGTAATATGGGCAAATTTTGTTGCAACTATCAATATAACACCTGTTATCGAACCGGCAACCGACCCGAAAAACCCCAGAAAGAGGCCTTCAAGAAGAAACATGGTACGGATTTTCCCCGGCAGTGTGCCGATAGCCATAAGCGTGCCGATCTCCTTTATCCTTTCGTATACTGCCATTATCATAACATTCAGAATGCTGATCAGTACAATTGCCACAAGCAGCACATTGATAAACAGAGACATGAGGTCTATCATTTTTGCGATGTTATAGAATGGAGAGAGTTTTTTCCATGAATGGACCTCAACAACCGGTTTTCCTTCTTTGTTTTTCATACCGTCAGTTTCCAGAGCAATCTGACTGATTACCTTTTCCAGCGAACCGATTTTATTGAGCCTGACGGCTATTTCGCTGAATTCAGGTTTATCCATACGAAGAACTGTTCTGGCATCATCAATATGCACATAGCCGTATTTCCCGGTAGGCCCGACAACAGATTCAACAATGCCGGCGATTTTAAGATTTTGTCCGTTTACGGAACCATCGGCATTATTGACTATAAGAACAATTGACTGCCCGACTTTCAGGCCCATGCCTTTCGTAACCAGTTCGGGAAGCAGAATTTCTCCTTTTTTTAACATGGCGCCTTTTTTAATACGCGATGTCAGAAGAGGCGTGACTACCGCTTCATCCTTCGGATTGATACCGGCTACTTTTATATTGGTGGTTTCCATATAATTACTGAGCATACCACCCATAAGAATTCTTTTTGAGTAGGCTTCGACAGCCGGAATGTTGTCCAGAATTTCTCCGATTTTCTTCATCTGTTTTACGTTAATTGTTTTATCGAGAGGAAGATTGTCCAGGGAGCTGACATACCCTTTTCTGTGTATCTGCAAATGCCCCAGCATTGAATCCGTTATCTGGCCTATCATCATATTTTTAAATGCATCGGAGAGTGCGGAAAAGAGCAGCACGGCAACAACACCGACGCTGATTATGGCTATAGTAAGAAGACTTCTTCGTTTCTGGCGGTAGAGGTTCCTGAATGCGATTTTTAAAAGGTTACCCATGTGACACCTCCTCACTTTTCACAATAACACCGTCTTCCAGGGTATGAATAATGTCCACTTCGCCGACAATTTTTGTGTCATGAGTTGAAAAAATAAAAGTAACGCCGCTTTCGTCACGTAATTTTTTCATAAGGTTAATAACCATAAACGCGGTATCGTGATCAAGGTTAGCCGTTGGCTCATCAGCCAGCACAATCCGAGGTGATGTTGTAAGGGCACGAGCGACCGCGACCCGCTGTTTTTGTCCACCGGAAAGTTGGCTGGGATATTTATCTTTCTGGTCGAACATATCAACCTTTTTTAGTAGTGAGTGAACAATTTCAACACGTTTCTCCTTCGACGTCTCTTTTACCATAATCAGGGGATATTCAATATTTTCATATACCGTCAGAACTGAAATGAGATTAAAGTCCTGAAAGATAAATCCAACATTTTCTCCCCTGAACTTCGCACGCTCTGTTGTCGTTAGTTTACCGGTGTCGTACCCGGCGACTTGTAAAGAACCGCCGGTTGCCGTATCCAGTACCCCAATGAGATTCAGCAGTGTCGTTTTCCCGCTGCCGGAAGGGCCGATAAAAGAGACAAATGTTCCCTTGTGAATCTCCACAGTAATATCTTTCAGGGCCGGCACGTCAACTTCGCCGACCCGGTAGATTTTACTGATATTTTGAAGCTTGACTATTGTGTCCATGTGTGCTCCTGTTAGGAATTTATGATTTATTCTCTTCTTTTATTTAAAATCAAAATGCCCTTCTATTACGCCGCCCAAAACGGTGCCGGGTGACAGGGTACTTTTACCTGAAAACAGCGGAATATAAAATGCTCTTAATCCCAGTCTTCTTTTTTTATCTTTTGAACTGTTGAACTCTAAACCACACAAACCACTCACAAGTGGTCCTGCTGCGAAAAATGAGTCACCTCTATTCTTTTTATCAGAATGGTAGTCCGGCCCGTAATGAAAACTTATACCAAGACCCGGGCCAAAAATAACATGTACATCATTATGTATTTTTTTTGTGAATTCAAAAGTGAATTGTGGTTCAAACTGCAGCATTTTAAAAGCTGCGGCAAACAGGATTGGACGCATGACCGGCAGTTCAAATGTTAACGAAGTGTTTGTGTTTAGTTTAAATCGTGTTAGAAGCATAACATCAGCAATTATCCCACCTTTTACACCGGAATCGGAAGCAACACACATACGCATATTATCATATCTCCCACCGAACATAACCTTAATTCCTACAGATACGGTTTTAGTATCATCTGAGAAGACAGAAAAT
>CBDVBE010000226.1:0-10564 GCA_965372145.1 uncultured bacterium
CATGGATTCCCGCCAAAAGCATGCGGGAATGACGTTTTCGGCCAGGCACTATTTACTTAAAATGTAAGCCCCTAGATAAACATGAGTAAAATCATAATAGCCCAGTCTTGTATATTGTATTCTGCTTAACTCATGTTAATCATGAATTGAAAATATATAAACTTATATTGTATAAAGAGAAATTTAAGGCAGATGAATTTTTACACCCTACAGGGTACTATCTATTAATTATTTATCTCTTTGTAATACACACTTTATTATTCACCACAGCAGTTCTGTTAGTTGTAAGGTCCTTGATTTTAAATACTGCAATATAAACGCCACTGGAAATTCCTTTGCCATTTGGACTTTTTAAATCCCAGGTACACAACCTACTAAGTTTATAAGATTCATTTAAATACTTTTGCTCAGTTCTCCTAAAAATCTCTTTACCGGACACATCATTTACAGTAAGTGTTGTTGCTACATTACCACATTTTGCAGCGAATAAGAAGTTAACGGTATTACTATTAGTCTGGACTGCTACCAGGCGGGCAGATCCTACTCCCTTATCCGGATTCAATGGTATCTTGTCAATCGAGGTCTCTTCGTCGCAGGAATAGACACCAACATCAGGACAGCCAAATAAATTATATCCTTTAAGGTTATATCTTTTGTCTCCTTCTGCCACTGTTTGCGCCAGTGCACTCCCTGCACCCAGAGAATCTACAACTATACCTTTTGCATAATGCCACAGAAATCCCTGAGTACCACTTGTTCCTTCAAAATTATCTACCTGTTCATCTTCATACCATGTCATTACTGTTCCGCCAATCGCTCCGATACACGCATGCTTTAACGCGGTATAGGTTAAATTACCACTATTTGTAATCGTCGCATTCGAACAGCTTCCCATAAATACTATTGAAGGATACTCATCACTAAACGTTTTCATAGTGGAAGATGACATAATGTCTGAAGCACTTGTAGCAGAACCATGAGTCATCCATAACATCAAACCAAACTTTAGTTTCTCCCAGGCATTTTGCACGGCAGTCTTAGTGCAACTACTCTCATCAGGATCTCCATTGGAAACATCATAAATCCGGTAATTTCCCCATCCCTGTGGATCAAGAAATTTTGTCTTGATCTCTTCAAACAGAGGATAGCCGGGCGTTTTACTGTCATATGGTTTCTCTGCAATAAAACAAAATGCACGCCAGCCGATCTCGCTTTGGGGAGCATTTTCATAATCAATCGTCTTTTGCAGGATTTTATCAAGTGTGGTCATATCATTATTATATACGGGAATTCGTGCTGCAATTACCTCAACAAAGCCATCCATATCCTCCCAATCTTTATCTATATCCTGATAGTAAAAATCAGTTGGTGTGCTGCCGTACATAGGTACTTTGCCGCTACTTGGAGTCGAGCTTCCAATAAGCTGAACGTATTCAATACCCATTTCCTCATAATTACTTTTAAGCCAGGCTCTTATATTCTCAGCCGCATCACTCCCGGTACCACCTCCCCAATCATCCTCTGTTATTATCTCTACATCAAAGCCACGATCCTCTTTGGAATCTTTAAAGTCCTCTATCACCTCTGATCCGGATTGTATTGAAGATTCGGTTATTATTATATATTTAGTCTTCCGGGTAAATGAATATGCTGAATTATATGCAGGCGCAATATCATCATAGTTTATTGTAATGTTTTTAGCGAACTTTCTAAAAATTGCCGGCATACTATAATGAGTATTTTTTAACTGAGATTTTCTTCCCACATTTAATACAAGCTTTCCTTCCTCTAAATATTTCAGCTTTCCGGAAACAGGATTATATTTACTGAAATACACCCTGACCCTCACAATTTTATAACAACGCATATTTCCTACAGATACATCCTGTATATAATCCTTTGGGTAATATTGATTATCAGTGTAAATATCAATATCTTTCCCATCAACAATATTCCTCTTATCAGGCCATACAGGCCCGTTAATCGAATATGGTGGTGAAGCAGGTTTTACTTTATAGCTACCCTCAAGTACGTTTTCCTTAAGTCCCCGGATATGAAATGAAACAGTAGAAAGATCCACGTCCGGTGGAACTAAAAAGGTATATCTTTTTGCCGGAAGGAGTGGACAGCCCGGTTCACCATAGAGTTTGTTACCGGTAAATTGTGCATTCCCTTCGACCTGTCTTACTGTAACGCATTTTTCGGGAACTGATACTGAAATACTTGCCTGCAATATTGAGACACAAAGGAAGATAGATAAACAGGATAAAAACCTTTTACACCCATGGGGCATAAGTTTCGTAAGAGTTGATGGTGCTATTTTCATAACCCCACAACTCAACTCAACTATATCCATAACCGCCCCCCCTTTTAGTTTAGTTATAGAAGAATAGTTTGTTTATCGTGTTCTATATTATAGTATAAGAAGGATACATTGAATAATATACACACATTTAATGTAATAATTAGTTAAATCTTTACTTTTTTACGAGAAATTTAATATAACAGTGAATTTGTATACATTTAAAGGTTGAGAATAAACTCAACTCTCTATATTGTAAAGTGAGATGGATGGTTTCTATTTACGAACTGTAAAAGATTTATTCACTGTTGAATAGTTTGTTTCAAGGCGGAAGATATACTGTCCGCAACTTATAGTAGAAAGAAAATTATTACTATTCAGGGAATAGGTGCCTGGTTTACAACTGTTATTAAAAAGTTGTTTGACCAGCTGCCCCTGCAGCGAATACAAATCTATTGTAACACTCGAAGATTTATGTAATTCAAATTTCAGAATATTGTTTCCTTCCAGTGATACTGCTGCGTTATTTATGGCAATTGAAACGCTGTGTTCATCAACGACAGGAGTGGTCCCATAAAGGTAGTTGAGATACAATCCCATCAGTTCATTTTTTTTATCAACATCGCGGAGGCCGCCGAATGGAACTGAAGAGGTGATCACTTTGTATCCGGGGCCGTCGTATGCGACAACACGAGTTATCCCATCATTGGATTTAAAAACACTTTCTCCATCCTTTGCAGTGAATTCGTCTATATAGTTATTCAAATAACTATCAGACTGCAAAAATGAATAATCCTTGCCTTCTGCAAACGAACCGCTCTCACCCGTCAATGATACGATACTACCGCCATCATCATCATAGGAGCATCCCAGCATGGAGAAAAATGTAGTGTTACTGTTAGAGTAGCCGATATCCGTTCCTTCGATATAGAGATTATTTCCGTTGTTCAGAAAGGTAACAAGTTTTGTTTGGTCAGCCTGACCGATATTCTGATTGTCGCCTCAACATACATAATAGCCAAGGGTGGCTATTATAATATCATAGGAGTTGATGTCTGCGGGAAGTGATGTGTTATCATGATAATCAAATGTCTTTCCGTCGGCTGTAATACATTCTTTCAGCCAGTAGCCACAATCAATTTTCTCACCTGCTTCCGGGTCAGTAAACTCATCAGCATCCTCGGGATTGAAGTTCCAGACAAGAATATTGGCAGCACTCGCATTAAAAACAAGCAAAAAAGCAATAAAAACTGTAAGAAGTCCATTTTTCATTAAAAACCTCCCCACACTTGTTAGAATATAAAAATATTAGTTATTACCTCCCTACTCCCTATACTTTTAATATACTATTAAATTACAAAAAATTGTATAATAATCATGACCGGGAATGTATTCGCGTGTCAAATGTAAAAACGAAAACGATCGAAGAATATAGACTATTAGTTCCGGCATTTTGTGCGTGAAGGAGATTCGGTTTATAAAAACGGACTAAATGAGTCCTCCTGTTTAGTGAATGGAGGAAGTATTAGGTTTGTTAAGCGGAGCGCGCAGATAATCTTATAAAACTTTAAAACAATTTATCTCTTGATTTTCTTACTCAGCGGAAACACCTGGACATTAATCTGATAAATCCTGTCAACGTCCTTATTTTCTTCAATAGCGCTGTAATTCATCCGTACTTTCAGCCGGTCATAGAATTCGTCAACCTCTTTTTTAATCAATTCAAAATGTTCAGGTGATGCGCGAAAGGTAAAGAATGTAATATCTGTTTCGTCTTGGGCGAATCGATCAATAGCTTCATCTGCCAGTACTGCGAACTGATGTTTCAGCTCTTTACGGCCGATAGCCTTTACCTCTTCACTCGCTGTCTGGAGCGGATAGCTCTGGGTATAGGACCCGTCTTCCTCTTTAATTACAAATCCGAATTTTAACAATATGTCAACACTATACCTGGCCTCTTCCTCTGTTATAGGTGGGATTACCGAGCGCGCAAGCAGTGCGTAATCGTTTTTCCAATCAAGAATGCAGACAAGTTCCTTAAGGGCGATGTTATACCAATTCTGAAAATATTCGTAATAGGCCATGGGCACCGGATATTCATGTACTTTTTTAACATAATTGTACATCTCGACCAGCAGCTCTTTTTTCTCCTGCGGTGAATCACTTTGATTAAACCTGACCAATACATCAAAGTAGTTAGCTTCATCCTCATTCAAACCGAGCGCCTTGCTGAAGGCTTTAATGTTCCTGGTGGTAAGATTCCGCTTGCCGTCAATAACCTCTTTAAAAAATGAGGGCGATTTAATATCGGCCTTTTTAGAAAAATACCGGTATGAAAAATAGGGTGAGTCTTTCTTTTTCTCTTCATAAAAATCAGCAAGAAATTTACGATAATCGCTATAGTGCTCTATTTTATCCATGGCTCATATACACCTTTGATATACTCTAACGGAAAAAATTAAACCTGTGTCTCAGCAAGCTTCGTATATTGTGTAAAATACTTCTATCCACGGTGCTATCACCCAGGGAAAAATGTTTTGTGTACAATGCGTTTGCGCACATTCCCACCACTTAACCACACAGTATCCATGCAATACCTGAGGTGTACTCATGCATGAGTATATTTTCTTGCCGTTTAAGTACTTTTTTTCATTTCAGCCATTAAATTTGCGTAAATTAATAGGTATAGTGTAATTAAGTCTATTAAAAACATCATAAATTTTCAAGGTGGGGGCCATGTCTTCTAAAGCAATTTCAAGTTGCTGTATTGTTCTATTGTTATCTTTTTCCGGTTTTTCACAAATTACCCGTACACTTCCCGGTACACCGGTGGAAGTCCGGATGGAATCAAACTATGCTGTTTTCAGCGGGAGTGCTGTTTATGGCGAACCGGGTGAACCGGCGCTGCCGTTTTATACCTATACCTTTCTGCTACCGCCTGACGCTGACTTAGAAAATGTAGAAGTTACCATCAACGCATTGGCCGAAGAAATACTCCCTGGAGAATTCGAGGTAACACCCGGACCGCCGCTCGGTTTTCAGAGTGAGACCTTCTGGCCGGAGGGTAAAACCATCGTTGATGGTAAGGATATCTCTATTTACTCTTCCGCTACGTTCTTTCCTCAGACGTATACTAAAATTATTACACATGGTAAGATGTGGCGTTACAAACTGGTACAGGTAGAAGTTAATCCGTACCGGTATAATCCTGTATCTAAAAAGCTTAACAAAATGACCGGAGGTAATCTGACTGTCTCCTTTCCCACACTATCGCAGCAGACACCGGTTATTAAAATGCCCTATGGTATTACACAACTGGTCCGGAAACTGGTTGACAATTACAGCGAGATTGCTCCTCGTTACGGGAGATTTGAATCATCGTCCAGACCTGAAAAGAGAGGGCTGGCCATAATAACCACATCAACTATACAATCAGGCTCCCAGAACCTCCAGGCCTACATTGATTCAAAGGATAAGAATGGGTATAAAGTCCACCTGGTACCGGAGTCTGAATGGAATACAGGCTCAGGCGATAAATGCGATAAAATCAGACGGTGGCTAAAAACCAACTATGAGAATCTGGGCATTGAGTTTGCCCTGTTAATCGGCGACCCGACGCCCTCAAGCGGGGATGTGCCCATGAAAAAGAGCGGCAGTACCCCAACGGAATGGTACTATGGTGAGCTCAGTGGAACCAATATCAGCAGTAGTGATGTGTTTGCTGAAGTACATGTTGGAAGATTCCCGGTTTATAGCAGCGGTGATATACAGAAGCTCGATAAGATCATAGAAAAGACTATCGCCTATGAAAACGCTGACGATGATGAGATAGGCTGGCGGTTTAAAGCACTGTTATCAATGAAACCGATTGATAGTAAAACACAATCCTATGAACTCGGTGAGCAGATTAAAGACAATACCCTGGTCCCCTGTGGATGGGAGTATTACCGAGTATACGATAAGGATTACAGTTTAAACCCGCCGCCGGAAAAGACACCTGTCAGCTCAACAAATACCCAGAATGCCTGGAAAAACGAAAAACCCGGCTGTGTGTTCTGGGACACACATGGCCAGTCAACCAGTTCGAGCGGCATGATAAAAGTCTCAGAAGTATCTAAGCTTGATGACACCCATCCGGTAATAACTTTTCAGGGTGCATGCCTCAATGCAAAGCCCGATGTTGAAAATAATCTCTGTTATTCACTCCTGGTTCACGGTGCCATTGCCACCCATGGCGGTACAATCAGTGTTACCTACTCACCGGGAGAATCGGATTATACCAATACCGGTTCAATCGGCGGACAGAATTACTGGTATGCGCAGTATTTAATCCAAGACTCTCTTACCACGGCGGAATCCATTGATATGGCCCGGGCGAAAATAAACGGGAAAAAATGGAACAACCATCTGGCGCTGGTATTGTACGGGTGTCCTACGGTAGGCCCCTATTCCTATGCACGGATGCCATATATCGAACTCGTATCACCCAACGGCGGTGTGGAATGGGAACGGGACAAAACATTTGACGTCAACTGGAATACCAATGCAGAAGGTGAAGTAAAAATCGAGTTGTTACGAGCTGATACCCTTTTTGAAATATTATCAAATGCAACTTCGGCTGAAGAGCCCTTTCCCTGGGCAATTCCGGCCAATTTCTCTACCGGTACCGACTATAAGGTTCGGGTCACGAGTCTGGAGAATGACACATTGATTATCGAGTCTGATGACAACTTCAGTATCACTGAAAAGACAACTCTTGCATTGACTGTACCGAACGGCGCGGAGTATATCGAAAAAGACAGCGATGTGGACATTAAATGGGCATACAGCGTGGATTATAAGGTGAATTTGTCGCTTTACAAGGACGGGCAGTTTGAAATGGTCATCGTGGATGCTGTTGAAAACACCGGTACCTATACCTGGAAAGTGCCCAAAGAGATCTCCAGCGGTTCCGATTACATAATCCGGGTAGCCAGTGTGCGAAAACCGTGGCTGTATGATGAGAGTGACGGTGTTTTCTCCATTCAAAGCCCCGCTATTACCATATTCCCGTATGTCCAGGACTTTGACGACTTCGACACGGGATATGTACCGTTACGGGACTACTGGGAGCAGTTGGATGACGATGACTTCGAGTGGCGGGTATGGACCGGGCCGACACCGTCAAAAACAGGCAGCGATCCGGACAAGACCGGCCCTGACGGCGATCACACCACGGGTAATAAAAACTATATCTATGTCGAGGCATCCAATCCGAATAATCCCTCAAAGAAAGCACATATGCTCTCCCCCGTCTTTGATTGCAATGGCCTGAAAGAGGGCCTCTGCACCTTCTGGTACCACATGTTCAGTGCGGAAAATACCATGGGAGATCTCTATGTTGACCTGTGCGTTGATGGCCAGTGGACCGAGGGTGTGAAACATTTTTCCGGTGACAAGGGTGATACCTGGAACAAGGAAACAATTGATCTCAAGGACTATACCGGTAAAAAGATACAGTTCCGTTTCCGCGGTATTACCGGCGAGGACTGGTGCAGCGATATCTGTATCGATGACTTTTCTATCGATGGCGAAGTCAATGCCCTGCCGGTATACACCACAAAACCAATGACTGATGGTAAAGCCGGTGAGGAGTATGCCTATACGGTAAAAGCCGAAGACGCTGATGGTGACGCGCTCACCTTTGGTACAAGTACTTTTCCTGACTGGCTGAAGCTGACTGATAACGGTGACGGTACCGCAGAGGTGAAAGGTACGCCCGATGGCGATAACGTCGGGGACAACGATGTAATTATCACGGTAACAGACGGTAACGTGGTCAATCCAATTGCACAGCAATTCACCATTGCTGTTTCAATGGATGCACCGACAATAACAAAAGATCCTGATAGTCAGACTGTTGAAGAGACGAAGACCGCGACTTTCAGTATTGAATTTAAAGGATATGTAGAAACTTTCCAATGGCAGAAATCAGTAAACGGCGGAGCGTGGGAAACGATTCCCGGTGCAGCAGAGAATACTTATACAACACCGGTGCTGGCTCTCACAGATGACGGCAATAAGTACCGGTGTATCGTCAGTAATATCGTGGGCAGCGATACCAGCGGCGTTGCACAGTTGAAGGTTACAGTGATCACGCCAATTATACATACCATTGAAGCTATTGAAGAGTATCTCTCGATCTATCCGAATCCGGCAGAACGATGCTGCGATAAGGTTACTTTTCAATTGACTGTTCAGAAAATACGTTCAGCACAGCTCACTATATTCGACGCACTCGGTGCTGAAGTGTTTGCAGCAGAGTTTAATAATGGCACTGTCGAATGGAACCTTGTAAAAAAACAGGGAGGGAAAGTAAGCGGTGGTACCTATGTCGCGTTGATAACTCTGAACGAGATAAATGGGACTATATCCCAATATAAAACGATAATTGGTATTAAAGGTGAATAGTTTTAACATATTTAACACCCCCAGGTCCGACCCCAACATCATAATTCCAGGATGTTAAATAGAAGATGCTGACTCTCCCTCTTTTCTCCGGAGATTTTAAGAATGTATCGTCCGGTTCCCAAGGATTTGCTGTTCAGTGGAATTGAATGAGTTCCTTCTGTCAACAAATCCGCATGTTTGCTCCGGAGCATCCGACCATGCAGCGAATATATCTGAACCAGTATATTTTGCGGGACAGCGCAAGTAATCATGACATATACATTTCCGCTGCTGTATGCTATTTTAGCTTTGTTATGGTGAAAGTGCTTTGTGTATTCCGGTATAATATCGTTCCCCTGGATAGAATAAACGCTGATACCGCCATACCCGCCAATCCAGACCCTGTCTTCATGGTCAAACGCAATGGCATACACACGGGACGAAACTAACTCATTACCCGGGTTAATATTGCTGAACACGCCGTCTTTATACACAGAGACTCCATTCATAGTACCGATCCAGACAGAACCGTCATTGTGCGGGGTTATTTCATTGATATAATTATCCACAAGCCCCTGCGAATCCCGATACGTTTTCCACAGTATACCATTATATGACATCAACCCATCGGATGTGCCGACCCAGAGTATGCCGTTTTTGTCAATACCAAGCGCATGGACAAATCCTTCGCAAAGAACATCATCCGCAGTATACGTTACAATAGAGTCGCCGTTATAATAATTGAGTCCGTCTGCGGTCCCGATCCAGTAACCGTTATTACTGTCCACACATACAGCAAAAGTGCAGTTGCAGGTCAGTCCGTCCTTTATGGTTATCGTTTCCCACACGCCGGTTTTATACATACTCACACCGGCGAATGTTCCCATGCACACAACATTGGTACAATCAACTGCCAGAGCGCAGATATCATTGCCGGCAAGGCCGCTGTTTTCCGCAGTATACGTATGCCATCCCGTGCTGTCAACAGCGGTGATACCTTCATACAGGGAGCCTGCCCATAATACACCTTCGCGGTCACGGGTGATATTCTGAATATTGAGACCGACATATCCTTCATAACGGGTGTAATCATGCCACCGGCCATCATTAAACGTGCTGATCCCATTATAACAACCGACATACAGTGTGCCGTCCGTATCCGTGTAAATATCCGTAATATCTTCATCAAGCTGACAGTCTACAATTTTTATACGCTCGAATTCATTCCCTTTTTGCACAAAGAGATCATAAGCGCCGGTGCCGATAAAAAGTTTTGATCCATACGCAAGGGAAGTAATCATTCCCGGTAGCGGTTTCGAAGATGATACTGGGGTAAAAACGGTTGCGTCAGTGGTGACACAGAGGCCACTGTCTGTTGCAAACCACAGAGTGCCACTACTGTCTTGTACTATTGAGAAAACCCTGTTTGAGGGCAAGCCATTTTCGGTAGAGACAGTATTCCAGAGCCCTTTCTCCCTGTAGTACAGTCCCTCCCTGTCCATTGCAAGCCACAATCGGCCTTTACTGTCAGAAAAAAGCGAATGAATGGAGTGATCAAGCAGCGATTCGGAGTACATAACCGTATCCCACTGCGCACCCCTATGACAAAAGAGAAGTCCCATTTTGGATCCCGCCCAGAGCAGTGAATCATCACTTTGACAAAAGGCAGTAATATGGTCTTTGAGAAAAACATCAAAAAGGGTGTCAATGAGAATAGTATCAGGGCTGATGCGGTAGATATAGTTATCTTCTGTTCCTGCTAAAATGTTTCCTTCGTAGTCAACAGATAGTGCGGTAGGGATTCTCCCCTCCTCCAGCTCAAACTTCTCAAAC
>CBDVBE010000227.1:0-10563 GCA_965372145.1 uncultured bacterium
TGACCAATAAATTTCAGCGTTCTGTGAACGCTTGCAGATTTAATAATGATTGGCATCTTTTATTTTTAATTCATACACGTGGACACGAATAATAATTTCTTTAGGATTAATCGTGAAAAAAAATGACTTCGTAGCCTGCCCATACTGCGGTGGAACCATAAAAAGAAATGCTAAAGCATGTCCGCATTGCGGTTCGGATGATCAAACCGGCTGGTCTGAACGGACCTATCTTGACGGGATAGATATTGGTGATGATTTTGATTATGATGAAATGGTTTCGAAAGAATTCTCAGATGGGAAATATCCGGTTGCCTGGTGGAAATCATGGAAAACGATAACGGGGGTAGTACTGCTTCTGCTGTTTATAATTATGATTTTACGTTATCTGTAGTGAATGTTTCCGGAGGAGGGGCCACATCAATGTTGATATTGGGATCGGAGGCAACCCGACTGTATATTACCGTGAGTAGTTCCTGCAGTTTCGGCATGAATTTTTCAATGGAGGTTTTGATTTTATCAAGAGCGGAACGTTTATCAAAAATACAGGCCAGGATCGAGTTGTAATCCAGTAACGCCACATATATATGCTTCTTCTTACCTTCCTGAAGCATAGAGGTGAATTCGTTTTCGTCAAGCATGTTGGCAATTGAGCTGCTTGAAGCGAAGTTGCCGGAAATTAATGCGGCAAGCGAGGTTTTATCATATTCACTCGTTTCACTCTGCGAGGTGATCAGTCTGCCGGATTTGTTTATAATAATAGCACAGTCAACCCGTGATTTGTCAACGAGCTTGGTAAGCATCAGGTTAAGTTGATAGAGATCGTCCTTTTTAAGAATTAAATCTTTTTCCATACGTTAGCATTCGTCTGTAAAAGTAAAGTGATGAGCGGTCTCTTCTTTTCACTTATTCTGGTAATGGTTACTAACTTCTATTCTTCCCGGTTAAAAAGCTTCTTGAAAAATGATGTTTTTTGCTTGTGCCTTGGATTTATCGGTTTTTTCCCTTTCCTTTTATACTTATCAGTATTAACCGAAGTGAAATACATCGGTCCCTCTCCCTCCTGTGTATCCGGCGGGAAGTGCTGAAGGGGTTGCATGTCTGATTGCTGTCCCTGCGGTGGTGGCGGATAATTGTAGTCACCTGACATATTTGACGATTGCGGGTATTGAGATGGTTGGCTGCCAAATGGTTGTGCCGGTTGCTGCTTTTGGGGAGGTGTCTGCGATTGATATGAAGGTGTACTTTGCTGCATTGCAGGATCAAATACAGGCTCATCACTCTTCGAAGTCTGTGGTGACGGTGACACTGGTTTCGGTGGTGAAGACCGGCTCTGTTGTGGTTGCTTCTGATTCAGTTGGTCATAATAACGTTCCATTTTTATATCGAGGTTGTTCGAGCCGCCGTTTTTTGGAGCTGAAGGTGTCGGTGCCGGTTCAGCAGGCCGGCTCTTGGGTACCATCGGTTCCAGGTTAATCGATCCATGCTGTGAAGGTATTGTTTGCGCAGAAGGGGTAGGTTGCTGATTTGCAACGAATGGTGGTTGCGATGCGTATGATGGCTGCGCAGGAGGATCAACCGGCTTGGACGGTGGAGCACTCGGTAACGGCTTTGGCTGGGTTTGCTGCGGTGCCGGCGTTTGCGACATGCTTCGTGCCATAGATGCCGGGCGTTTCTTTGCTGATGAAGAAGCATATCTTTGATTCAACTGATCAATAACCAGTTTGCCGATAAGCTTAAGTGATTCAAAAACACCCTTCCCCTTGTTTGAAATTGCCTCACTCCACGAAAAGTTGTATTTGTTAATCGATGAATTTAACTCCTGAACCGGCATCGCATTTGGTACATCACGCTTATTGTATTGAATGATAATTGGTATGGATTCGCGTTTATAACCATACTCGGCAAGGTTCTCTTCCATATTCTGGAAACTCTCAATATTCTCATCGAGTTTATCAGCCGCTGAATCCGCAACAAAGACTATTCCATCCACACCGCGGAGGACGAGTTTTCTGGTAGCATTATAATACACCTGGCCAGGGACAGTATAGAGTTGGAATTTAGTAGTAAATCCTCTGATTTTACCAAGATCGAGCGGTAAAAAATCGAAGAACAGTGTTCTATCTGTTTCGGTAGCAAGGGATACCATATCACTCTTTGAAACTTGTGGAATCTTACGGTGAATGATCTGAAGGTTAGTTGTTTTCCCGCTTAAACCAGGACCATAATACACTATTTTTACACTAATCTCCCGCGCAGCGTAATTAATGGTTGCCATTTATTGTCCTTTTAGTTAGTTGTTTCTCCACCGGGCAAATTATACACTATAACGGATATAAAAATACCCGTAGCTGTAGAAATATAATTCCAAATTGAGCGATAAAGCAAGATGAGATACTTGTATGCTCATTTGTTGTATCTAAAAAAAACTTCTGATTTCTCAATAAATATAAATACCCTATTTAATTATATATCATTATCATATTATAGCAACAGAATTAATAGGTTAATTTACGGTGATTCTTTTTGTAGTGCTTTTTCTTTTGAAGATGATGCGGTAAAAACAGCTAAATCACGCTTACCAATTGACCCACTTCTTACGAGATCACGAAATAATAATGGGGGCGTGCCATTATTTGCCTGATACTGGAGTGTCGCTATAGCAATTTTCTGATTTGACTGAGCACGGATAAGTTCTGAACGAATATGATGACGTTCTGCTACACTTTTTGAAAAAAGTACCCCGTTAACGATTATTGTACCGAGAAAGTATATGACCGCAATACAGGTTGCAGTGATAATAGAAGATAACAGTACCTTTGAAATAACCATATCGGAGGAATCAGTCCTTCTCAGAGCTGCATTAATTGAACTGGATATTGCATCGGGAAGAGGAGTAATCTTTTTTTCTTCTATGAGTTCATGGAGTGCCTGATACACCTGATATTCTGACAGAAATGACTCTTGGCAAAGGAATTCTGCGGAAGAAGTTCCATCAATGCATGCGAGTAAAAAATCTGAGAAATGAGAGAGTGGATCCGGATATTCTTTATTTGCAGCCTGAGGTACGGAGTCGGTATGAATGAATACAGTATCTTTGGAAAAGCTGCTCTTAATACGCTGCAACTCATCAAGTCGGCGTGCCGCTTCCATGGTAAGGGCATCGGCTGAAAGGGAATAGTTACTGATCTGGTATATGTCTACGTTGGGCAGCGTATCAAATTGATAATTACCCTGTTTCCAGAAAAAAATACTGCAGGCGATATCTTCGACACTAAGTTCGGTAATAATAGAAAGTTCCTGAGATGAGATATAGCCTCTTTCAAGTAACTCGTGACAGAGATGGCGTAAGTTATTATGATACAATGCACGAATTTCTCTAATTTTTGATTCCGGACATGTATGGGTCACACGAAGATATTTATAGAGCATCGACTGCAGATTTTCTTTATTACTTCCAGCACATATTATTTTTCCCTGTTTAAAAACTATAAAACCGTCCTCATTATCAGAGGATAGAATAAGCCTTCCCGTTTTCCCTTCCTGGGAAATGATCTGAAAAATATATGAAATATCAAAATCATGGAGACTACCGCTAAGCGCCATGTATTCCCTCCATTGATGTAAGTTTTTTTACGAGGTCGCGTAATGCACGAATAATAAAAATGCAACTGTATACCAGTAGAAGACAGAAGAGTACAGTAAAGAGTCTCTGAACGACCCAGAATGGATAAGAAAAAGTAAAGGTGAACAGTGCGCAGTATAAACCATAAATAAAACAGGTAAGTATCAGGAAAACAAAACCGGTTACCGGAATAGTTTTCTTTTTGTAAATAGTGTCTGTGCCGGGAAAGATGCCTTTAAGTATAGCGCGCGTGATTATCAGGATAAGGCGCTTGCGGCGTGAAATCAGCTTCTTCACGTGTTTATTCAGCGATTCGCTGTGTGCGTTATCAGTAGCCTGAATACAATCAGTGCAGAGCGGGCCGATCCGGCACCTTCGGCACATCGGATTGCCGCATAATTTACAAAAGAAGATATTTTCAATTGGCGAAGAAATCTTTATTGTCAACAGGAGAATAAATAACAACAGACCGATATAGAGAAAAAACAGTGGCGGAATACCAAAGAGTGTTGAACCCCATAAGGTCGTGGTACTCTTCCATGACCCCGTGTAGTGTAAAAATACCTTTTTCCAGAAATAGGAGACGGTATAATCAGGCTGCATGAATTGTCGCAATCGCGGCCAGGTATTTGAGAAAAAATCAGCATTTTTTTCAATAAATGTATTTACCAGTTCGGGATCCAATTCTGCAGCTTTCACTAACTGTTGTGTCCCTTCAGTAGTATTCATAAGGTTGAGATTGAGTTGGCCAAGGTTAAAAAGACCGATTACATAAAGGGGGAACTGCTCTACGCATTTTTTGTAATACTGTAATGCCTTTTGCTCCTCCCCGGCAGAGAAATAGATGTTTCCCGCCGTTATGAGTATGATGGGGTCATTTTGATTCAGTGCCTCAGCCTTTTGGATATTTTTAATAGCAGAGTGCGTGTCGTTCTTCTTCATGTCAAGAATTGCAGCTGATGCACAGGCAAGGTAATCCTCACTGTTCTTTAATAGATTTTCCTGTACCCGCTTTTCTAGATCAATGTGCCAACCTTCTGAAATCGTCCTGCGAAAAAGGCCGAGTGACTTGTTCGGAGATAGAGAGACCCTGAACATTTCCTGGAAACGGGCATCAACCGGCGAGAAAATAATGAGAAAGAGACAGATTGCCAGCAGTACCTTTTTCTGGTTTTTTACATGGTACCAGAGAAGCAACGTAACGAGCAGGAAAAATGGTACAAAACCAAATGCAGCAAGGGAAATAAGAAGTGCCACACAGAGCAGATATTTTAACCGCGCAGTAATTCCCGCGGGGAAGAGTTCTATACATGGATGGATTGCTACCGGCAGTATTTCCAGAGAAAGGGTAAGCAGGACGATACCGATGAATGCGATACAGATAAAACGAAGCCATTGATAAACATAGTAAAGAAGTGTAGCCTGCAGTAGCCAGGAACTCTTTACAATAGCCACGCATTCAAAACAGGCTTGAATAAATACCATCGGTTTTTTAGGCAGGGAGAATAACCCCTTATACAACGTTTGCCAGAAGGGGTATCGTTCAAAGCGAATGGACCATGCAATATATTTCTCGGCGTTTTCCCGGTTTCCATTAAGATGCTCCTGTCTGGCAATTGCCAGCAGTTGCTGCGATATAACCGGCACTGATTGGGCACTGATTAGAATGAACTCTTTTTCAAGGTTCCGTAAACATTTATCAGCCCATTCTTCCTGTTTTGCCTGCCTGAACTCGTAAAACAGCACCCAGGTATCACCCGGTTTTGATTCTGCACAACGTAAAGCTGCGTTAAAGCTTTCAACTGCATCGTCGATCGAAGTATTGGAGTTTACAATACCGAGGAGAAAATGATACCAGGGACTATTAGGATCCATATGCAGTTCCAGCTGTTCCTGCAGGACATACCGCCCTTTCTGTGTCCAGAGAATATTAAATGTTGCCTCGTCATGAGTAATACCGACTTTCTGGTAGTAATCATCACGCTCGTTTAATGCATTGCTGATAGATCTTTCCCATAGGAGATGCGTATAGGTCGCGGAAGATAGCGATGGAATAAGCAGGAAAAGACAGATGTGAGAGATAAAAATGGCTAATTTACTTTTGATCATATTATTTGGATAGTGTCAATAATAAGCGTTTATATATACGTGCCTGCTGCGTATAAGCCGATGCTCCTGTTATCTTTTAATAATATAGTTGCGAGTTGAAAAAGACAAATACTTTTTTAATTATAGGCACGGATACATGCAGGATCAGTGAATGTAAAAAAGGATACTATGAAAAGTAAACCGGTATATTGACGGATTATTGTGCGATCGAACTGAGTTTTGATTTCTGATTTGCCGCTTTGTTCTTATGAATAACCCTTGCTTTTACTGCCCGGTCCAATACAGAGTATGCATCTTTGAGAGCATCTTGAGTAGAATCTTTGCCTTCAGCATTACGTATATTCTTAACAGCGGTTTTAATACGCGATTTTATCTTGCGGTTGCGTGTGTTGGATTTTTGGGCCGTTTTGATTCTTTTCTTACACGATTTATGATACGGCATTAACGGTCTCCTTATTGATTTAAAGTTTTATGTAATTAACGATTTCGAACGGTATAAAATAACCCTTATTGTCATATTTTGTCAAACTATAGTGTTATAATTATTAATAAAACTATATAAAAGAAATTGAAATGGCATCAGACACCAGCTTTCCTTTCACCGAAAAATGCGGGGCGATTCACATCCATACCCGTTTTTCGGATGGTGAAGTCGATTTTCAGGAACTTATTGCCGCTGCTCAGGAAGTGGGCCTTGATTTCGTTGTTGTCACCGATCATATGACTCTCGAAGGGAAGGAAAGGCACTATGAGGGAGTGTATAATACCCTGCTCGTGTTGGTTGGGTACGAACACAACGATATACATAATAAAAATCACTATCTTGCTGTCGGTGTCGATGAAGTCGTAGCTGAGCAGGAATTTCCGCAGGAATATATCAATGCTATTAAGGAGGCAGGAGGTATTGGATTTCTTGCCCATCCTGCTGAGAAACGTAAATACTTTAAACAATACCCTTCATATCCATGGACCGCATGGGAAGCTACCGGGTATGATGGTATTGAACTCTGGAATCATATGTCGGAATGGATTGAGAACTTAAAGACCTGGGGAAGCTATATCCGTATTTTTTATCCGAGACGCTTTTTAAAGGGGGTGCCGCCGGGTTTACTCAAACGGTGGGATGCTATCAATAAATCACGTTTTGTGAGTGGAATCGGTGGGGCAGATGCCCATACGTTTCATATACAGAAAGGGATTTTCAAGATCCAGATATTCCCGATCAAAGTCGAGTTAAAAGGTATTCGCACTCATGTATATGTACCTGACGGATTCTCGGAAGCTGAGTTTGATCAAAAAAAAGATATTTTTATTCAAGCATTAAAGAATGGTACGGGGTTTATCAGCAATTATCGTCAGGGAGATGCAAGTGGAACAATAATAGTTCTGCAAAATGCAGATGGATCGATTATTCCACCGGGCTGGACTGAGAAGGAACCTGTATTTCCGGCAAAACTTTCAGTGAAACTTCCGGAAAAGGCGGAAATTCGATTAATAAAAAATGGCCGGTTGATAGCGAAACAGGATGGTACGACACACCGGTTTTCGGTAACTCAAAAAGGCCTTTACAGGGTGGAAGTGTTTAAAAGAAAGAAAGCATGGATTTATTCCAACCCATTCCCCCTCGGTACTTATCCTCTTTATTAAGCGTATTATATATTGTATTGATTGCATTATGGATTTCATTAATTTATTTAAATACAAAGCATTCGATAGATTCTTCAGGCTGTTTTTCAAAGGTATGGCATTTAAAAACAGTAAGAATTAATCTCATGTAGAGATGCGAACAGCCGATTTGTAAGAGGTGATTATTGAAAAAAATATTTCTAAAAATTTGTGATTGTTTTTTTCTCCTCCGAATTTTTCTTCTGGTTCCCGTATGGACGGTATTGACACTGGGCTGGATTACCGGCAGCTCAAAGGCAGCTATTGGAGGATGGATATTCAACGACACTATTACAACGGGTGATGAATATCTTTTATGGATTGCCCTGCTCGGATTTTCCTTGATTGTTGCTTCAATTTATGTAGTAAACCAGATTGTTGATATCGAAAGCGATCGCATAAATCATAAACTTTTTATTCTGCCTAAGGGACTCATTTCTGTAAAAACTGCCTGGGTATGTGCACTGGTATGCGCTGCAGGCGGTTTTGGGATAAGTGTAATTTATTTTGATCGATTCATGACACTCCTATTTGTTGTAAGTCTTGCTTTAGGCGTGTTGTACAATTTGCCTCCTTTTAAATTAAAAAATCATGCCTGGGGTGGGGTAGGTGCGAATTTCTTAGGGCATGGTATGTTTACCTACCTGGTGGGCTGGTACGCTGCAAATTTTGGCCAGGAGTTGACGTACGATATGTTTACAAAAGGAGTGATCTCCTCATTGACAGCAGGTTTTGCGAATGCCGCAGTGTTTCTTACAACAACTATACCTGATGCGACAGGGGATAAATCAACAGGTAAGCAGACATTCTGCGTCGCTTATGGCGAGAAAAAAACTGCAATTGCTGCTGCAGTATCATGTGCATTTGCATTTGTTTTTTCCCTTACCCTGGAGTATAATACCTGGGTTATGATTCTTCAGACAGTAATCAGCCTTATACTTTTTACAACCTTTGCAATATCGACAAAACATGATTTTGCATTTAAAACCTTCAGGTGGCCGGTTTTCCTGCTTTCCACACTTATCGATCTATTTGTCCCCGTCTATGGTTTAGTAATACTTTTCACCCTTTTCATCTGCCGTGTTTATTATAAAAAACGTTTCAATTATGATTATCCAACTTTAAAAGGTAAATGACAGGTATATGAAAAGATTCCTAAGAGTGCTTGATATACTGTTTCTTGCGCGCCCGGCAGTACTGATTTCTGTTTGGGGTTTTTCTATTTTTGGCTATTGGTGCGGATGCCGGTTGAGTAATACATTTGAGATATCTATTCTGCTTGGGAAAAAACACATCGCTGCCTTTGGCGGAATGGCGCTCTTTTCATTATCAGTTGGGGCCGTGTTTGTTTTCAACCAGATCGCTGATCTCGCTGTTGATGCAGAGAATGAAGGATTTCCACTTCTTGTGCGGAGTGGCATCGACAGAAGAACAGCCGCGTTATATGCGTTGATACTAAGCTGTATCGCCATATTCATTCCTCTTGTTATGGGAGATAGTACTCTTGCACTTTTTTCCTTTGCATCGATCGTTTTGGGTATTCTATACAGTTTTAAACCCGCGTATTTATCCGGCAGGCCGTTTACCGATTTTCTGGCGAATGCAGTGGGCTATGGCGTGATTGCTTTTGGGGTAGGATGGTACCTTTCACCTGAAAAGGATATACTCGCCAAAGCCTTTACCCGTGCTGCTTTACCGTACTTTCTTCTTATGTGTGGCGGGTCAATCAGTTCAACATTACCGGATGTTTCCGGGGATAGAGCAGGTGGTAAAAGGACAACGGCAGTAGTTCTGGGAATTATCCCCGCTCATTGCCTCACCATAGTGCTGATAATTGCAGGTGGTATGCTGGCTTTTCTCGACAGGGACCTACTTGCTTTAATTATTGCAGTAGAATTTCTTGTCGTTGATATCCTGTATTTTATAGTCCGATCTCGAAAATTAATGGAAGCAACCTATAAAGTAACCGGAGGAATTGCCATGGCTCTTGCGGGAGCGATTTATCCCCTTTTAATTCCCGCAGGTTTGGCTGTTTTTATAGGGACATGGCTCTATTTTCGTTTTCGGTTTGGTATTTCATATCCTTCTCTGGTACCGGTAATACATGCATCAGATAAATCGTAAAATTATCATAATCCTTCTGCTCTGTATAACACCCGGGTTTTGCTTAACGCTGAAGCCGCCGTTGAAGAAGACCGCAGACAGGATTATCGGTATGCTTATAAACTGTGAATTTACCCGGGCAATGGCATGTACCGATTCATTAATGGATGTCGATTCAACGGAGCCATTGTATCCATACCTTCATTTGTGTGTTTTAGGTTTGCGTGACCTTGATTTTGACCGGATTATCGATACCGTTGCATTCCTGAGCATGTACGATCATACTATTAAAACGATACACGCCTATGAAAAGATACATGGCAAGACTTCTTACAGTATGACCCTGTTGGGATTTGCGTACGCTTCTCATTCTTCTTTTTACCTGGTACATCGAAAATATTTTTCCGCCATTGGTACAGGACTTGACGCAGTTAGGCTTTTTAATGACATTAAGAAGATAGACAGTTTAAATTATGATGCAGAATTTTTCCTTGGCTTTTATAATTATGCCAGAGGAGAGTTGAAAAAGAGATTGTGGATGGTGCTGTTCTGGTATCCCGGGAGTAAAAAACAGGGTCTACGCAGCCTGGAAGCGTGTACGGAATATGGCCAGTTGACTGCTGAGGGAGCTAAAATGGTCCTTATTGATATATATGTACAAGAGTCAAAATATGAAAAATCGCGGGAATTGTATTCGGCACTTCAGAGTAAATATCCCCGGAGCAGATTTCTATTCTGGAGTGATGCACGATATTATGAAGAGATAAAAGAGTATACAAAGGCGGCTGGGGCCTATAAGCGATTGGCTCGTTCCTATGAATCGGAACAATACGGTGATTATAATGCCCTGGTGACCAGGTATAAGCAGATCGAATTACTTGAAAAGGCCGGGCAGAAAGGTGAAGCTGCGCGTGTCGCAAGACAGGTGCTTGCTGATGATCGGGTATGTGAAAAAGGACAACGGTATCGGAAACTATGCCGTGCGATTCGGCGATATTGTAATGATTAATGTAGCCGTTCACGGCTTGAAATTGCGAAGTCCTGAGCTTGTCGAAGGGGAAATT
>CBDVBE010000228.1:0-10562 GCA_965372145.1 uncultured bacterium
AAGATTTTAAAAAACAGATTAAAGATAAAATGTGATATTATTTAAATAAATTTAATGAATGGGCATATGTTAAATTTGGAGTAAAAACAAGTGAGCCTGACTTGCCAGTGGGGATAAATAATTTTTAACAAACAAAAGATGATAACAAAAAGAGATAAATAATGAAAACCTTTTCATTTCTCATACTTATAACAGTCATATTCCTCACTCAATGTGACGATCCATCCTCATCAGCTCCGGGCCTGACCACACTTGGAACCTATCCCTCTGGCGCGGGTACGATCAATATTAATCCTGATGTCCAGGAATATTCCATAGGAGATGAATTTACTTTTACTGCAATACCCTGGTCGGGGAGAGAATTCTTTAAATGGGGAGGTACAATAGATTCCTATGAAATATCTTTCACGTATGTTGTTGATACCAGGGACCAGACTTTTATCGCATATTTCCCTTTCGGGATTTTCAATGACAGCACGGTATTTATAGGTGATTTTCCGGAGGATACTATTACAAAGGGGGAATATGCTTTGTTTAATTTCGCGTTGGATTTACCGATAAATGAAACATATACAGTATTCTGTACCTGTGATGACTATGACAACATTTCTTTTTCAATGGATTGCGCAGGAGACGCAATGGAGATCATGGCGGGATGTTCTAATGATGTACCCACTGTTCAGGACCAATGGAATGTGAAGGTTATGTCTACTTTAACTGATTCTGTATATGCTGATTTTAATATTAATTACAGGGTTGAGTGGAAGTAATTGCGTAACAAATGCGATTTTTTTTACTAATAGTCACTTTCACCTGATAAAACTATTGCATCTAATCGATCAAAACACGCTCATGTCTCCTTTATATATATTCCATTGCCAATCTCAAACAACCCAAGTTAATTTTTTTATAGTATCAGCCATTATTTGGTAACCATAAATCGATTAGCCAGGTTGTTTCTAGCTCCTTCAATTTTCAATACATACCCGGAGCAACTTTAACCGTATTCCATTCTATAGTCTGATTCTCATTGCCTGAAACTGATATAATATATTCATCAATCAAACAACCATTATTATCCCGGATATTCTTCTGCCATGTTGAATCAATTCCTTCAACAATCATGCTGTGACCATTTGGATTTACCAGCGGAATAAACCAAACTTGAGAATTATTTATCGTATTCGTCAGTACTGAGTCTTTTCCGTAGTGTGTAGTAATATGCTTAAGATAAGAAATGTATATTTTAGTTCTGAATAAAATTACAAATTTTATTGTATATTAAAATCGTAAATAGTATAATTTTTAGTACTCTTTAAAATATTTCATAGTTTTTTAAAGGTTATTATCCATGACCATTGATGTTGCTGAAGTTAAACGGAGACTCCTTGCATTAATCAACGATCCAAATCTGGTAATCGAATACATCCGCACCTATGGCCCGACAATTGATATAAAAAACATTAAGGCTATAAAAGAAAAAAAGGCACAGTCATTGAGGGATACGGATGAGGGTGAAGGCAACGATCCTGTCTTTGAAATTCTGGTAAAATGCCCTGTGTGTAATCAGAAAGATATTGTCTGTTATGAATTGCGCGCAAAGAGTCAGGCTGTCGTAAACAATAAATTCCTCGTCCCGAATTATACAGGTGCATCGGGGTATAAATCTATTGACTACACGCTTATTTACATTACCGTATGCCCGCGCTGTCTTTTCGCATCACCTGACAAGAATGACTTTACACGAGAGAACAAATCCGGGCCGGGTGAAATTAAGACACAGCTCAACAGTAATGTGCTCATGGCTTTACAGGAAAAAATCGGTGAACGGAAGGCTCTCCTCAAATCAGTTACTGATTATGCAAATTACTTCTCACGCCCCAGGACTGATGATGCCGCAATTGCAAGCCTGCGCCTTGCCATGATGCGTGCAAATGTAGAAGCATGGTTTGAACTGCCTTACAGTTTTTATAAACTTGGCTCGTATGCATTACGCATTGCAAAAACTATAAAAGATATAGGCGGTGATAACAGGGAAACACTTCGTGAAGCTCTTGAATACTTTGAAGAAGCGTTCCGTACCTCAAACTGCCCATCCGAAGAAATAGAAATGCAGGTTATTTATACTATCGTTGCCCTGTATCTTAAACTTGAAGACCAGAAAAGTGCCAACTCATATATCGGTGTATTCTCCAATCTAAAAAATCAGCGTAAGGCTGAGATGAAAGAAAACCCGAAACTGAATACGACTGCAATTGAAAAATGGGAAGGGAAAGCTAAATACCTCTGGGAAGACCGGAATGAACCAGACCTCTTTAAAGATGAATAACCATCATACAAAAAATATATTTTAGTAACAACATATCTACCCCGTTGGAGCATACGTGATGAAAAATGGTTTCTTTCTTCTGGTAACATTACTCTGTTATGCAAGCCACGCACAGCAACAACCTCGTAAACCTACCATTGCCGTTCTTAACCTGAAAAATGCGGCTAATGTCTCAAAAGGCGAAGCTGATATCATCTCAGACCGTTTACGTATCGAACTTTTTAAAACAGGCAATGTGGAGGTTATGGAACGTGAACAGATGCAGACAGTCCTGGAAGAACAGGGATTTCAGGCATCCGGAGCCTGCTCTGATGAGGGGTGTATGGTTGAAATGGGACAACTGCTTGGGGTGCAATTTTTAATCACCGGGTCAATAGGCAAACTGGGGAATCTCTATCTGCTCAATTTCCGATCGATTGATGTAAAAACCGGGAAAATCAATAAAGTTGTTTCTGAGGATATTAATGGGTATATAGAAGAGGTAGTTGGCCGTTTAAGTGATATTGCCTGGGACCTCACCTCAAAAGCTAAAAAGAAAAAATCGAAACCTGTCACGCAGCCTGTTGAACATGTTAAGAAAACAGCTAAACCTGAAGAACCAATCGATACATCTTCCGAACCGTTACCGGATTGTGATGAAACGGTTTTTCTTCAAGCACTCGATCTTTCACAATTCCCTATCCCAATTCATGATGACTCATTCGATGAAATAACCGGTGATATAAAAGATGCCATCGAAAGTGCATGTGAAGAGGAAATTGATGATGATATTGATGTGGAAGTTGTAACTCCCCGGCAAATTGCCCGGTTTTCATCATCCTGTAAATCCGGCCTTGTCAGAATGAAGTTCATATCCTATTCAACCAGACCGGATGATGATGAAACAATTGGTAAAGTAAAGGCATGTTTCTTTTTCTATGACACGCCCTCAAGTCAAAGACCTTCATTCAAAATTACTATTGAGAAAGAAGGCGGAAGCCATATCGGCGAACAGAAAATATTAATGGATGCATTTGACGACCTGGCCGATGAGCTTGAGGATGAACTGGCTGATAACGATTACATCGACAATCTTGACCCGGATAAAGATTAACCGGAACAACCTCACTTTTAATTCCTCTCTTGTATACCTGATATCCATCGCCTATTTTTACAGGGCATTAACGGTGGTTACACTATTGGAAATTGGAAATTGGAAATTAGAAATTAGAAATTAGAAACGAAAGATAGGAAGTTTACTTCCACTATAAGTTATACTTTAGCGCACTTCCAACTTGAGTTATACCACTAACGTGGCACCTTGTACACTTTTTGTGTAGAAATTGGGGAAAAACATGAAAAAGGTTACTATAGATAATGTGACACTGACACTATCACATCCTGTTGAATTTGCCTGCGACTGGATCGGCCAGGAGGAGCCGCAGCGTCAGCTTTTAGCCTGCTGGCTGTCAGTTGACAAAGAAGACCTTCCGCTGACGCCACGGATAACCGGCTATCCCGGTGTCGGTAAAACTACCCTTGCCGTTGCAACTGCAAGAAAACGTGAGCAGGATGTGTATATTATGCAGTGCACATCCGATACCCGTCCGGAAGACCTTCTTGTTACGCCGGTGCTTTCTGAAAAAGGAACCATAGCCTATCATGCCAGCCCGTTGCTTACCGCGGTTATCACCGGCAGCACTGCGATTCTCGACGAAGGAAACAGAATGTCTGAAAAGTCGTGGGCATCCCTTGCCGGCCTTTTTGACAACCGCCGTATCGTTGAATCGGTTATAGCCGGTATCACGGTCCGTGCCCATGAAGAGTTCAGGGCTGCGGTGACTATGAATGAAGACCAGTCTACTTTTGAAATCCCGGATTATATCATGTCCCGGCTGCAGCCTGGTATTGAAGTTGGCTTTCCTGATAGAGATGATGAAATGAAAATACTCTCCTATAACTTACCATTCTGTGAAGATGATGTGCTCACTATCTGTGTTGATTTTCTGCAACGCGCCCATCATCTTGACCTTCCGTTTTCTATCCGTGATGGTATCAATGCAATCCGGTATACCATCAAACAAAAAAACACCCAGCCTGATGCTGACACAAATAACCTCTTTGAAAATGCTATCAGGCAGATTCTTGGTGAAGAAGCACTTGACCTTGACTCCCTTGCTGCCAGGCAGAAGGCGTCAGGTGAACACTTTTCCGACGGGAATCTGCCCGGGATGCATCTCGGCGACTTCTTTTTCCCTGATAACGACCTGCTCAATCCGGATAAACCGGAGGAACCATAGCCGTGGAACTTGTCCCGGGCATCACACTCATTCCTTTTCTCCATGGCCGGATTGCATTCAGTACCCACATCCGTACTCTCTGTAATACCGGAAAATATGACTGTATCGCGGTTGACCTGCCGGAGCCCTTCAGCGCCGACCTTCCCGCACTGGTTAATGAATTACCGAACATTTCCGCAGTTACAGCACAAATGAAAGAACGTGCTGATGTACCGTTGTATTATATTCCAACGGATCCCTGTGATGCAACAATAGAAGGGATACGGCAGGCACAACAGAAGAGAATCCCCTGCTCCTTTATCGGATATCCTGAATTATACTCACCCTCTCCGCTCCCACCGCTTCCGGATGAGTATTCCATACAAAAACTCGGTTTTGATGAATACGCAACAATGTGTATACATACACTAAACGAATGCGAAACCGATCCGGAGGATGAAGGTGCTGCTCAGTATAGTGCTTTCAAGCTCCACGAACTCCGTGCCGCGCATAACACTATTCTTGCACTCATTCATTTCAGGCATTTCATACAAACAATTCGTCATTTCACACAGGAACGAACACATAATCTTTCATTCCGTTTCTCCGAAGATTATTCAATTGAAACATATACGATTCATCCGGACCATCTCTATTTTGCACTTGGTGAACTCCCTTTTATTACCGGTATTTTTGAGAAAGAGCGTCATGATGTATTTGCAGAACCGGTTGATATTGTTGATACCGTTAAAGACCTCTTTTGTAAAACGCGTGACGACTATTTTGACCGTAATGAAGATATTGTTCATCTTTCACCCGTGCGGATACAGAACGGCCTTACTTTTCTGCGAAACCTCACGGTAATGGAGAAGCGATTCATCCCATCGCTTTTTGATATTGTTGCAGCGGCAAAGGGTATCGGCGGTAATGCCTATGCAGTCAGGATTCTCAAGAGTGCCAAGTATTATCCTTACCTGCCGATCGGTCAAAACCTTCCGGTACTGGCAATCGGTATTGATAGAGTAATTCGTCCGGATCGCTCTATTCCTGATGATGCGGTCAACCTGTTCCGGGATACGCAGATGATATGGAAAACACTTTCAATAAAACCGGACCCGTCGGAACTGCGAAAAAAGAACTATCGGTACCATTGGAACCCTTACGGCATGTGTTCCCATACCCCGGAAGATAATCGGATAGAATATTTTAACACGCACGTGCGGACTAAAGCGCTCAGGGTGCTCTGCGAGGACTTCGTCAAGACTGAACGCTTCGAGACCTCCGTTAAAGATGGCATTGACATCAGAGAGACTCTGCGCAACTGGCATACCGGCGGCATCTATGTTAAAGAAATCCCTCCATCCCGGGGATCAGTCGATACGGTAGTCATTATATTCGATGAAAATCATGATGACCGGTACCCGCATCGTGCTACCTGGTATGCGGAACATGATGAGGAGTCCACACTGACCTTTTATGCGACGGACCCGTTCGAAGACCTTATTGGGCCTGGAATTGCGCGATGTGTCTACGGCGGTATAACGCTTCTTTTCCCTCCCCGCCGAATTCCGGGAGTATTTGACCTGCCGGACCTTGACAGCATGAAGAAGGTATCACACCAACTCACCTATGGCGCACTTCTTTTCAGTAAAGAGCACACCATTGCGTATGTCGCATCGAAAAAACCGGATGTATACCTCAAAAAGCTTGCTACGCAGTTGAAAAAACATCTCATCTGGATCCCTCTCTCACATTTCAGTTCAGAAACACTGAGAAGACTTCGACGTTTTCATGTATTGAACGGTAAACAGGTGCGTTCCTGGGCGAGCAGGTTTATCGGGGAATGAAAGCTTTCCGCAGGTGCTCTGTTTAAAAGTCCATAATTATAAAAACTCGCTAAAAGGGTGGCAGGGCACTTGCGCTCAGCATGACATTTTAAAGAGCTATAATCGTCATCCCGAGCATTGAATACTGCAGTGCAGTATGTTTTCAGTCGAGGGATATACCACATTTTTCAAAAGTTTATGAATTAATCGGGCTAGATAGATATTAAGGAATCAGCAAAACTAACCTATAAATAATAATAACAGTTGCATTTTTTTTAACATTATTCGACTATTTAATTAATAAGTAATCGATAGTATAAATATACCAGGATCTTCACACATGATATTTACTGCACTAGTGCTCTCTCTTGTAATCTTGACTCACGCAACTGAATATACTGAACAGGACAGCTTCTTCCTGCAGCGTCAGAAACACCTGATAAATGAGTACCGTACCTGTACCGGTGATAATAAAATCACGGATATTGATTCATTACTGAGATGGAAAAACATTATCAATATCCGCACTGAAATGGCTGAATACAAAAAGATTCTCAAGGAATTCATTCAGCATACCGGCATGGTAAAAGACGCACTCCCCTGCCAGGTTTTAAACTGGCACTTAGCGCGGCTGCGCTACCTTAAGCATCATGAAGATTCTCTCCAGAATGAACTGCTGAAAAAATCGGATTATACTGTTGACTCACTTCGTGTGCATTACGAACTGGAAAATAATCCGATTTCGAAATTCGATTTTATACAAATACCTTTCGGCCTCTCCAAAAAGGTTTTCATGCACGTCTTTACTCAAAAACTTTCCTATCCTATTATCGATAAAAAAAGATGTCTACTTTTAGAGCATTTTCCTCTCAATGATAAGTCATTTTTAGTTAAGTTTTATTTTAACAGATATAAGAAGTATTACAAATATGAAATTGAAGGGTATGCATTCTCAGGCAATCAGCTTAATGATATTGTCAGGCCCCAGGCGACCTTATTGAAAGATATACTAGCACAGAAAATAGGCCCTCCGGACCGGTTATACCGTATCGGCTACTTTGATGTAAAATCAGGCATAATCACACCCTATGCAAAGTGGATACATGAGGACTATACCACTAATATCGGCCTCAGTATACGAAACAACCGTTATTTTACCCGGCAGACAGTGATATTCAAGAAACTTGTCGATGACAGATTACGGAACAGAGAGTAAAATTCATTTTGTCTTCTGTATTCCGATTTTTGATTTTTGATTTTCGACTGCTTTTTCACCGCAGAGAACGCAGAGAAAAAAAATAGAACACGGATGACACGGATTGGACGAATTTTCACGGATTAAGAAAATGATTGAGTTTAGAGATAAAAGACAACTTTCAACTTTTAACTTTAGGCACTTTCAATTTGTAACTCTAGGCACTTTCAACTTGTAACTCTAGGCACTTTCAACTTGTAACTCTAGGCACTTTCAACTTGTAACATCTCAATAAACCACCGGCTGGATAACCCGTTCGCTTTTAAAATCACGGGCAGCAAGCAAAAAAAACAGTATCCCGGTTATTCCTAATACCGTAAAAAGAGACCAGATAGAGAGGGTAAATATGGTCGATAATACAGTATGGATAATGACAATAAGCACCAGCACAAAGAGGTTGACAAAATGTAGCAACCGCGGATTGTTAATTCTCACCGCCAGCCACGCCCCGCAGGTTCCATTCATAAAACAGGCGACACTATACAGAAGCATCATTTTTCCCGCAGGGATGATACTGAGTACCAGATTAAAATTTTCACCTTTAACTACATATATTCCCACGGCAAGTATATAACACAAAAACCCCAGGATAATTGACATAACAATCACAAAGGCTATTTTACCAATAAGAATGGCGTTACGGGTAATCCCCGAGGTAAGCAATATTTCCAATGAGCCGCTGATTCGCTCAGCTGAGAAAGTAGTATTTGAGAAATTCCCGCTTACGATTACCGAGAAAAATATCAGCCATAAGTACCCTGCACCGGCGAGTAATAAGTTGATGTTGGATGAGAGCAAGAAGCTCCATGCCAGCACAAGAATGCCGTAGACAAGAAATATCCCCCGGTCGCTTTTGGCAAAACCGGTCCACTCTTTACGAACTATTAACCAGATATCTTTCATACGCTTTTTTCGTAATACTGTCTTATTGATTTACGAAAACTTCTATCTTCCGGGCGCACTTCATAGATTGCAGCGCCCTGTGAAACCAGTTGTGAAACGATCTTCGGAATAACCTGATCAGCAGCTTCCGAAAAGGAAAACCGTAACAGGCCATCTTCATTATGCACAGGTTTTCCGATTATTTGCTCTAAACTTGCTTTAAACTTCTCATTATTATCGGTCCTTATGCACCAAAGTTCCTCATTTCTTTCCTGTGAAAAACTTTCAAGAATCTCAACAGCTCCCTGTTCCAGAATACCAACAGATGTGCAGAGATCCTCTATCGCCTCAAGTTGATGCGAACTTATTATTATAGTCGCACCTTGTGATTGAGCGGTACGCACCATAGAGCAGAACTGATCATACGCCTCAAGGTCAAGTGCTACAACAGGCTCATCAAGAAAAAAAACCTCCGGCGATCCAAGAAATGCCCGGCAAAGTGCACACTGCATCTTCTGCCCGCGGGAAAAAAATTTCACTTTCTTTGTATCCCTGCCAATTGCAGTATCTGCCCAGTACCGCACAAAATACTCTTCCATCTTCTGTTTTGCCATGCCGCGCGCTTCTGCAAAAAATGAAAGATTATTGCGAACCGATAGATTCCCAAAAAAGCCGTTATGTTCGAGTACTATACCTACTCGCCGGTAAAGGTTGCGCTCATGATCAGCAGGATTCATTCCCAGAACTGTGCTTTTACCTTTATCAGCCTGTAACAATCCAAGAAGTATTCTAATGAGAGTCGTCTTTCCCGCGCCGTTTAAACCAACCAATCCGAATACGGATCCGGGACTCAGTGAAAGTGACAGCCCCTTCAAGACCTCTTTGGTATTAAAACTTTTAGAAAGATTTTCAACTGACACATTATATTCGGGCATAATGATAAAATGGGTTGTGAACAGTTATTCAGCAAGCGCAATTATGCAAAACAGTCCCGGAAATGGAAGGCTAATCTCACCTATCCGGGAATATGACACAAGAAGTATCCAACTGGATACTTTAAAATACAAATTGTATATTTCACTTATATCTAAGCTACTCAATAACAAGAATATGGTAGATGGTTTCCTTCGGCTTCGTTCAGGACAGGCTCGCTCACCATGATTATATATATTAAATCTTTGACTACTGATTTTAAACTGTTAACAGACACTAATTAATAATGTTATGAAAATAATCATCGCAAAAACAGCCGGATTCTGCATGGGAGTGCACCGGGTAGTAAATATGGCTGTAGAAATAACATCAAAAGCAGCCAATCCTGTTTATTCACTCGGTCCGCTTATCCACAACAACCAGACATTGGAAATGCTGCATGAGCGTGGTATTAGCATGCTTGACGAAAAGCATCCTCCGCAGGATGGATCAACCGTGTTAATCAGAGCACATGGCGTATCGCCTGAAACACAGGAGGAGCATGAAAGAAAGTATGAGGTGATTGACGGAACCTGTCCCAAGGTTAAAACAGTACATAAGGTAATTCAAAAGTATCGGGAGCAGGGATTTTCCATTGTTATTACCGGTGATAAGGGACACGCTGAAGTCACCGGCTTATTAGGCTATGCCGGTGATTCCGGATATTTAATTCAAAGTGTCAATGATGTAGATACTTTGCCCCTGTTCGATAAAATATGTGTTGTTTCCCAAACAACTTTCAATAGAATTACTTTTAACGAGATTACCGAAAAAATCAAGGAGCGATTTTCTATTGCTGAAATAATAGTAAAAAAAACGATATGTGCGACCACGGATAAACGGCAGACAGAGACACGGGAACTCGCAGCATCAGTTGATGCTATGATTGTTGTCGGCGGGAAAAACAGTGCAAACACATTAAGGCTTGCGAAAATATCACGGGAATGCTGTGCTCATACACTGCATATTGAAACAGAGCAGGAAATTGACTGGAGTCAATTATCTCACTGCAACACAATCGGGATAACAGCAGGGGCATC
>CBDVBE010000229.1:0-10543 GCA_965372145.1 uncultured bacterium
TTTTTCTTGTTTCCGGTATAGATAAAAGCATTAATCCCGACGACTTCACCTAAGGCATTCACCAGCGGCCCTCCGGAATTTCCAGGATTGATTGCAGCATCAGTTTGAATCATATTCTGATAATAGACATTTTCGCTCGGAGCAAAATTCCTGTTTAACGCACTGACCACCCCTACCGTTACTGTTGGTTGTGCGTCATTGAAAAAACTCAAAAATGGATTACCGATTGCAATCACCCATTCACCTATCATAAGATCATCCGAATTACCGAATTGAATACTTTTAAATCCGTTGCCCTTCACTTTTACTACAGCAAGGTCGGAATAAGGGTCCCTCCCTATGACCTTTCCTTCAAGTCGCCGTCCATCAGGGAAATTGATATACAGCTTCTTAGCCCCTTCAACGACATGATTATTTGTAAGAACAAGTCCATCCTTATCGATAATAAATCCTGAACCCATATTCTGTACTTCTCTATACCGTGGTACTAATTTGGGTGTAAAAAACATATCAAAGAAATCTTCATAATAGTAGGAGGTACCAACAACCTGTATCTGGGTAACAACAATGCCGACAACACATGGTTCAACTTTTTGTGTGGCTATGACAATAGCATTTCTTCTTGAACCGGGGATAGCAGGCTGGATACCACCACTTCCTGTCTGACCTGAGGTTGAGCCTGATTTACTACTATCAACAAGCCCGGTTAAATCTGCTCCTGTACCCTTTTGTTGAGATGTATCATCAAAATAGAGGCGCCGAACAACCTCTCCACCAATTATACCGCCAAGAATTAAACCGATCGCAAGCAATAATAGATAGACGCCTACTTTCCCGTTCTTCATCATCTTACCCCACCCCCGGATAGGTGACATATTCAAGAACTAAGCCTCGTGAAGAAACCGTATCTCCGACACAATTCCGATCTTTACTATTGATAATCGTTTCCAAAGAATCGGTAATCCTTCCCCTGCCGATGTCAAGAAGTGTTCCGACAATAGACCGAACCATTTTATAGATAAAGCGGTCAGCCTTTATTGTAAAAATATATTCATAATCTCTTTCTTCCAGTACTGCTTCAGAAATAGTACAGTTTTTATTATCCGTACTGCAGCCGGAAGCGCAAAATGCCGTAAAATCATGGGTGCCATGTAAAAAGGAACTATTCTCTCTTACGCGTAGCCAATCGACATCATACGTAATAAATAGTGCTTGATTATACTGAAGCGGCATTTTTCTGGTAATCAGATAATAGTTATACCACCTCTCAGTTGCGGAAAATCGTGCGTGAAAGGAATCATCCACTTTTTGAAATGCATATATAGCAATATCATTCGGTAAGACAGCATTTACGGATGTTTCACACTGGGATACATCAACAGAATCAGGGAGATCAATATGCATTCCCTGACCTCGCGCATGTACTCCTGCATCTGTCCGTCCGGCACCCACGACCTTGCAGGATTGTCGTGTAACTGTTGAGAAAGCGGATTGAAGCTCAGCCTGGATACTGTTATCATTATCCTGCACCTGCCAGCCTGCATAGGCTGTTCCGTTATATTCCACCCGGCAGAAGCATCTCACTGTAATATATCCTTATCTGTTAATTCAGCAACACGGACTATCCTGTAACAAAGCAGTTGAAAAGCCTGCTTGGTAGGTTTAACCATGCCCGTCTTTACCCCCACATCAAAAGCACGCAGCCAGTTAAATATTTTTCGCAACTGATCATAGGTATACTTTCTTGCCAGATCGATAATTCCGGAAAGAATCATAACAGGATACGCTTTTTTCTCAGGATCGGATGATTGAAGTAAACCGGCTGCGACCCCTATTTCAAATGCAATTCGCATTTTCTCTGCATATCGGGTTCGGGAAAAAGCATTCATCATCTCTTTATTTTCAAGGGCAAATGCCCGGATCTTTAAGATCTTCCAGAAATGGTTGAACATTGCAGTAATACAGGGCGGCGCATTAAAAGTGCTCTGAAAAAGAGAATCAATAATCTCAAGTACCCGGGGCATGTCTTTTCTTCCCAATGCCTCTGCCAGCTCGAATGGACTGATAGCTCGTGATGCACCGGTTATACTCTCAACAGCTTCTTTGTCAATGGGTGCCTTCTCAGGAAGATGTATGTCTATTTTCTGTAACTCGGAATAGAGTTTGTCCAGCTCATAACCAGTCAGGTCAATAAGATTTTCAGCACCTGTTTTTGAGATCTTTCTATTAAAAAGCATCGGTACCTGGACAGTAAGCCATTCAGCCATTTTATAATCCGGAGGTTTATCAAACTTAAGATAGGTAAATTTTTCAGGATTGCTCTTCACCTTTTCTTTTATCGCCAGTTTCTCTGCGACTCCCCCACTTTTACTCTTTCTACCTCGTTTAACTTCAAATTCAATAAAAACATACACATCAGGAAAATCAACTGATAATAGTAATGAAAGCCTCTGAATCTCATTGGCTGAAAGCGTCTGTGCATGACGAATATGAAATATCCTGACGGATTGAAAAAGGGATGGTGTTATAATACGTTCAACATACACTTCAAACGGTTCAATTGTCGAATCATACCTCTCTTCTGTGATATCACTGAATTGTGTGTAGAGCCTGGCAATAATCTTTTCCTTTGCCTTTTCTCTGCCGATATAGTCATCACCGGTAACCACGAAAACCTGTGGCAGTTCACCATCAAGAAATGGTACCTTGTTTTTTTTCATGGTATATATGACTCCACTGCGGTAGCTTCCCTGTTCACCTTTTCCATAAAAGCAGACATAGCATCTGTAAAATGGGATGATTCCTTTTGGCATACTTCAACAAGTCTATCAGCCAACTCATGTGCATTCTGCACACAAAATCCTGTCCCGGCATTGATAATACGCTCACAGCTCGCCTGCTGCGTATGAAAATCCGGTCCGAAAAAAACAGGTAATCCGAATTGTACTGCCTCCCACACATTATGGCCGCCGACATCGATAAAGGTGCCTCCCAGAATCGCAGAATCAGCGATCATATACATATCTTCCAGGATACCCATCTTCTCTATGCAACAAACATTCCATTCTGCAGGAAGGTCTGTTGTGTGCACATGAATCGTACCTTCACCCAACTCTTCAAGAATACTCTGTGTTTTTTGTAAGTGTCTTGGGATAACAATCCACTTCCACTGCTTCCCTTTTTTATTGAGTATTTCAATTGTCTGTCTAATGATGTTTGCCTCACCTGGATGCACACAACCGGCAGTAATAACAATACTTTCAGGATCAAGGTTCATCGATCGGCGCAATGAATTTCTTTGATCAGATTTTGGCGGCCTGATCATAATCCGGGATTTTACATTCCCGGTGACATGTAGTATCTCTTTTCGAGCCCCCATTCTTTCAAAACGGGTCGCATAGGTTTTATCCTGTGCAAGGATAGTATCAAAATGGGCAAATAACGGTTTCAACAGTATTACAAACCGATGATATAATTTAAAAGACTTCTTTTCCATGCGGGCATTAAAAATCCCTACCGGTACCTTCTTTTTCCTACACGCCCACAGCATTGCCGGCCATATTTCCGTCTCCATGAGCCATACGCGCGAAACAGAAAAAACAGCAAGCATTTTTTCCATAAGAGTAATGGTATCCAGCGGCATAAATCGCACGGCACAGACGGAAGCCCGTTTATGACTTTGTAAATAGGTTACTCCCGTTTCAGTAACAGCAGTCAACACATACTTATGGTCAGGATTCTTGTTCTCAAGAATAGTCAGTAATATATTAATAACCTTTGATTCACCCAGGGAGGCGGCATGAATCCAAACGACCGTTTTGCCTTGACAATCGAAATCATCTGCCTGAACGGTAAAACGTTCCTGTAAATACCATTTAGCAACTCTTTTACTTTTCCCCCGAACTAAGGACAGACCCATACGAACGAATTCCAGCAGTCCACTGTAAAGGTGAATACATACAAATAACAAAAACCGGCTCATTCACCAAATCCTTCTTTAAAATCTAAGGTACTAATTTCTTTACACATAGTAACCTTATCGCACCATGGGCACAATTCTCTCTATCACGCTTTACCGTTCATGCTCATACAACACGCTGATACATCATCCCGTTTCGTCTGAAGGGCGAACAACCACCTTGTTTTTCCCCTCGCTTTTAGCCTGATAAAGAGCTTTATCCGCAAGGCTGATTATTGTATCTTTTGACTGGGGATTGGTAAATTCATAGGATACCAACCCTATACTGACAGTATAGCGAATCTCGGTATTGGAAAAAACAAAAGGCTTTTCAGCAATAACTGCGCAAATACGATTCGCCAGTTTTTGTGCTCCCAAAAGATCCGTATCCGGTAGAATAATACCAAATTCTTCTCCACCATACCGTGCCAGCACATCCCCACTTCGAATTGTTTTTAAAACACGCCTGGTTAAATCAATTAAAACACCGTCTCCAACGAGATGGCCATAGGTATCATTAACCTTCTTAAAATCATCAATATCCAGAATGGCAAGGCACAATTTCCTTTTATACCGGTTAGAACGGGCCAGTTCCCGCTCCAGGGTTTCATGAAACATCCTATGGTTAGCTACACCGGTAAGGCTATCTGTCTTTGCCTGCTTTTTTGCTAACATATCCATATAGCAGTGCTGGATTGCCGATGAAATTAATGAGGTAAAAACACAGAAGAATTGTTGCCTTTCTTTACTGGGTGGCTCTTCCACTTCTCTAAATAAAGCAATAAAGCCGATCGTCTCCCCAAGTACTGTCATAGGAAGGCTGACGACATTACCGTACACCCTATTATCAATTTCTTCTCCAGGGTGTACTTCTCTCCCTCGATATGCGTAAAAAGAAATCTGGTTATTCTCAAAATCCTCTTTTTCAAAAATCTTAAAGGAATCATCCCATACTGAAAGTATAGTATCCATAATATCAGCAGAATTTAAAGTACCTTTTTCAGGCATGGCAAAAATTTCACTGAATTTTAGATAGTTTACTCCAATAACTGAATATTTTGCATTAAGTTTATCATTCACCTCATCGAGTATGATCTTCATGACTTCAGAAATATCAAGATAATACATAAGTTTACTTGTGAAATAATAAAGAGAGGTGATATCAAGAATATGCTCGCTCACGTCAGGGATACTATCAGAATGCATCATAAGCCGGATGCTCTTTAAATGAAAGAGCCTTGATGCCACCGCCCGATCAACCTGTTGAATGAAATGATTTAATTTCAAAGGCTTGCTCAGATAAGATGTTACCCCAAGGTCTATCGCCTTAGAAGCAGTTTCAAGGCTTCCATAACCGGTAATTATAATCACCTCGGTAAATTCATCCTTTCCCTTTGCCAGTTTCAACACATCTATACCGGAACCGTCCTCAAGCTTGAGATCAGTAATGATAATATCATACTTATTAGCTTTAATGTATCGAAATGCGTCATTTGCGCTGTAGCCTACTTCAACCTGATACTTTTCTTTTAAAGTCTCACCAAGCATATCACACAAATTTTTCTCATCATCAACTATTAATATCCTGCAATCAGAAGATTGTTTGATTTCATTGAATCCCATATCTGCCTGTCTTTCAATTACTATTAAAAATTAGTAACTATTCAGGTGATGTGACTTTCTCAGTGTCATTGCGAGAGAAGCGAAGCAATCTCATTTCTCAGGCGTAGGAGATTGCTTCGCTTCGCTCGCAATGACATTATTAAAAACTATACCTGAATAGTTACAAAAATTAATTATCAAAATTCTGTCTTTAAAATAGTTATTTAGCCTGTAAAAATCAGTCACTTTTTACTATAAAAATTAATAGTAGTTAGGTTTAAACCGTAAGAATTTTATTAACTGCGATTTTAAATACAATAATTATTATTGCATTCCCGTATTGATTTTTTAATTAGTGCCTGTTAACAATTGACAAACGACCGTCATTCCGGCACGCTTTTGGCCGAAATCCATGCTTATAAACACTTAAAAAGCTGGATTGTCATTTCATTCTGAACATTAAGGTTGTTCAATCCCGATTAAAAACATCGGGATTGTTTCTATATGTAGTTTTTGTAGTTTCCGGCCAAAAGCATACCGGAACGACATTCAAAACAAGCTAAATTTAACAGAAACTAATTAAAATTTGTATTTTCAGGAAATTTAAATAGTTCTTACAAAATAGATAAATACATGTTATCTTTGACATTATTACGCTTCTAAAGCTATATTACAATCCGTTTATTTATATTATATAGATTAATTTATCATGTAACTTATTATGGAAATCCGGCTTACCTTCATGCGAACATATAGATACTATCTTTTTCTGATAATTCTTGTCTTTCTTGGAAATTTCTTTTGCAGTAACCTTCCCTTTGATTATGAAACTACTCTGGGGTCCGGTATTCTTAATGATCAGGATTCTCTGCTTACTGTTTTCGACGGGAAGATTTGTAAGGGTTTTTTAACCATTGAATCTGCCGAAAGTTTTCTTGACACATCTGACACAAGCCGCTCAGGATTAAACCTGCTCTCACCTGTTGCCCTAGGCGCATGGGAAAATGAACGCTCGTATGCTTACTTTAAATTCAGAGCAGATTCTATAAAAAACAAAATCAATTTAGTAAAAGAAAACCGTAAAAACACCCTTCTCTCATTTAGTATTAATTTCTCTAATGATGCCCAGAAAAGCGACTCTATAGATTATGCATGCATCGAATTTGGTTATTACAATTCAGTTATAAAATCAGATGCAGCCTTGATTGATACGACAAAGTTTGAGGAAATAAGCCATCTTTCATATAACGGACGTGTGAGTTCAAGCCACTCTATTCCTTTAAATAAATATTATATAGTCAAAGATACAACACTTTTTGACACATCAACGATACTGCATATTCACGAAAAAATAGATATAATTGAATGGGATATGGTTCCTGAAATTATACCGATAGATACTATCAATTCACTCTATTCACTGGGAAAAGATACCGTCCTTATTAAAACCATTATAGATACGACTGACATAACAAACAACGTAATTGACACTTCCTATGTTATAGGCATTATTATTGATTATTATCTCAAAATAGTAAACCCGGCTGACCCGTTGGGAGAAACCCATATAAAAACCACGATTGTATACGATAGTATTATTCCTTATGTTTCTTTCCTAAAAGAAGGTCAATCAATTTTATATGCCAACACAAAAACGTTGCATACTTCTGCTGATTCAACAACGATCCAATGGGATACAATAATCACTACTCCTGACACAACAACGGCATATAAAATCGATTCGAAAACAATTCATATTATTAGTGGTATAGATACTACTGAAGTTATCCAATATGACACCGTGCATATCCTAACAACGATAATTCAGGATTCAATATTTCAGACTGCGACAATCGCTCCAAAGGCCTCTTTTATTTTTAGTGTTCATGATACTACTTTATGGGCGGTTAATGACACAACGCTTTCATTATATGCACGTTTAGATTCCGTAAAAAGTAATACCCTGCAGTTCATTAAAGATGTGCATTTCAATCTTGCCTATTTTAATGACAGCTCAAATGACACAATAACAGAATCATTTTATCCCAACTATTACGACTATTCGGTTTTTGAAAAGGATACTACTTCTCTCAACACACAGCTTCTCACATCAGGTGCTGCCGGACGATATACCCGATTCAAACTTAATTTGAGTCCAATTAGAGACATTGTACTAGGGACTAACGATTCTATTCAATACCTAAATGTTCCAAAGGCTGTTCTGACACTTTTTCCTGATTCAATATCTATGCATACTTCAACAGGAAGTTCAATTTACGCCAGATATATGCTCAGCACAATAAATAGCACTAATGTAGAAGATTTGCTTTATTCCTTAAATGAAAATAGTGAAAAAATCCCTCTGTATAAATTCAGCCCTGCGATTTCTACTACTACTGATTCTATTGATATCCAGTTGAATTCCTATCTTATTGATATAATGCATAAAACGCAAACATTGCCTGAAAAAATTTATCTCTATCTCTGGCTGTATAATGGTAATTTTGCCCATGTATCCTGGCAAAATAAGGATTTGCCAATTAATTTTATCGTTTCGGACTCACAGTAACGGATTGCGTCTATGAGAGATATGTTGAGAAGTGCTTTACTTGTAATTATTACTTACACTCTAAGTGTATGGAGCCAATCCATACTCTCATCACAGTATCCTTTCGGCCTGCCGCTACGCTCTTTATCCAGTACAGCACTCAGTATGGGTGGTGTTTCAGCCGGTATACCGAACGACCATCATGTTATGCTTTCCAATCCGGCGAACCTCGGCACTATAGATATCACGGCTTTCTCTTCCCTGTGGCTGGTTGACTACATGAGGATAAACGAAGGTGAATTATATACCGATCATATCAGTACTACCCCGCGACAGCTCTCTTTCGCACTACCATTGGGAATAGTAGGAACTATAGCGTTTTCTCTCCAGAAAACCACTGATGCAACGATTAAATACCGTGAAGAAAAAGAAGAGATATCTAATGTAAATACCAGTACCGGTAATATCAACACAATAAAATCAATATTCACACGCATATCATTTGACCGTGAGGGCGGCACTACATCCTGGCAGGCAGGTTGGGGAAAAAATATAGGTAAATATATAAATGTCGGCTTTGCTTATCAACGATACTATTTTTCAACCTCAAGCACAAAATTATCAGATGTTTCTTATACAAATAAAATTATTACAACGACTATTGATTCAACTACCAATCAAAATAAAAAAGATACCACTTTTACAGAAGAGTTCATTACTGAGCGTGATAGTTCCTATCTTTCTATAAGAGGAAACAGCCTTCGGTTTGGTATTCTTGGGACCATTAAAAATTTCTCTGTTGGTATTGCAGTAACCTATATCTTTAAAGATAACTTACATTACTTTGATGCAATATACAATGGTTTAAGTTCACAACCTATTGATTCAGCGATATTAAAAAATCAAAAATACTCTTTACAGATGCCCCATTCTATTGCGACCGGCATTTCATATGCAATCTCACCGAAATGGCTTGTCGGCGCGGACCTTAACATTGATCTCTGGAATAAGTACTCTGTTGAGGGATACGAAATTGTAAAGAATTTTAACGCCGAAAATACTATCTCCTTTTCCGCCGGTTTCCGGTTTATTCCTTCACCAGATCTACTGGTTCCCAAATATTTTGAAACAATACATTACCGTTCCGGTTTTCGCTACACGCAACTTCCCGGAAAAACAAGTTCAGAAATTTCCGGTGCACTTGGCCTTGGCTTCCCCTTAAAAGGAAACGGACTACTTGATATCGGCTTTGAACTCGGAAAGCGAACCCATGACAATTACAGCAATTATAATGAAACATTTCTGCAAGTCTCCATCGGTTTAAACGGCGGAAGAAAGTGGAATAAAACACCAACCAGTACCTATTAAATATCATCACACTTGAAAAGGTGGGAAGTATGACTTCAAGTAAACCTACCTCGAAAAAATCGGTAAAAAAGAAAATTGCCGTAAAAAAGAGCACCGCAAAAAAAACAACGGTTAAAAAGGCCGTTAAGAAAAAACCATCCCCGGTAAAAACGATAGTGGAAAAAACTTCCAAGAAAAAAACTCCCGCTAAAAAAGTTACAAGAAAAAAAACATCTCCTAAAAAAGATATTGTAAAGAAAACTGTTTTGAAAAAAAGCTCCGCTAAAAAGGCAGTACTAAAGAAAGCGCCTGTTAAAAAAGCAGTACAGAAAAAATCGCCCGCTAAAAGGAAAACCTCTGTAACCAAAGAAGGCTCTCTCCCCTCGCCATATATAAAGAAGAAAGGTATTACACCAAAATATTATTTTAAAACTGAACTGCCGGAACAGTATCACAAGACCTATCTCCGGGCAATACCACGTGATCCCTCTTGGATTTTTCTCTATTGGGAAATCACCAATGAAGTACTTGATACAATAAAGGATTCCATCGGAGGGGAAACATTTAACGCAACAAAACCAATTCTGCGAGTCAGCGATATTACCGGCATTGACTATAACGGGGATAATGCGTTATCATTCTTTGATATTGAGATTAACCGGTATGCTGATAACTGGTACATTAAAGTTCCTCATCCGGGAAGAACCTACGTTGTTGAACATGGCTTGTGTGCCATTGACGGAACATTCTTTTTAATCGTACGATCAAATCCGGTCCAGGTACCGCAGGATTCGATAAGCGAACGTATCGATGAAGAATGGGAGACATTGCATACGGAAGATGTGATACGGTATTCCAACCGGACAGGGTCATCCTCACCGGGAGCAAGTGAAAATGTACTGCAATCACCCTTATTTCAAGGGGCCGGCGACAACAACTTTACAAAAGGTGACCGAAGCAAATAAAGGAGAGTACCGGATAGCATCATATTCTTTTTCACGCCTATTAACCCAACACCGTTGTCATGTATAATAAACCGTCTCCTCCAAAAGGGTATCTGAACTTAGTACTCCACGCACACCTGCCCT
>CBDVBE010000230.1:0-10427 GCA_965372145.1 uncultured bacterium
TTCTTTGTTCTTTGTTCTTTGTTCTTTGTTCTTCGTTCTTTGATCTTAGCCTTTCAAATAGGTATACATAATCTCTTTCTTTATACCGACCTACTCTTTTGTAAAGTACTTGGCAAGAATTTCCCAGCCGGTATCAAGCATTGTATCAACATCAATATTAATATCAATCGCGAGCAATTCCTTTGAATAATCTTTGGCATAATCGAGACAGCGTTTATCATAATCGGTCAAATCGAATCCGTTCTCAAGCTTGGTCTTTGCATTGGCCGCATCAGCATACAGACGAACGCAGGCATTCATCAGCTGCGGATGGTCCTCACGGGTCTTCTTGCCGATAACCAGTTGTTTCAGACGGGACAGGCTTCTGAACGGATCGATGATAACTTTACTGATATCAGTATCACGCCGCAGGTAAAGCTGTCCCTCGGTGATATATCCGGTATTGTCCGGAATCGCATGAGTAATATCACCGCCACTGAGTGTGGTTACTGCGATAATGGTAATAGAACCGCCGTCAGGGTACTGGACCGCCTTTTCATAAATCTTCGCAAGGTCGCTGTAGAGCGAGCCGGGCATACTGTCCTTTGACGGTATCTGGTCCATACGGTTGGACACTATACTCAACGCATCGGCATAGAGGGTCATATCGGTAAGCAGTACCAGTATTTTCATTTTTTTCTGGGCGAAAAATTCCGCACATGTCAATGCCATATCCGGAATGAGGAGCCGCTCCACGGGTGCGTCTTCTGTAGTATTCACAAAACAGATAATCCGGTCAAGGGCGCCGGCATTATCAAACACCGCCTTATAGTAGAGATAGTCGTCATTGGACATGCCCATACCACCGAGGATAATCACATCCGCTTTTGCACGAAGCGCCACATCCGCCATAACCTGATTATACGGCTGATCCGAATCCGCAAAGAAAGGGATTTTCTGGCCGGTTACCAGGGTGTTATTCAGATCAATACCGGCGATACCGGTTGCAATAAGCTCGGAGGGCTGTTTTCTGCGGACCGGATTGGCTGACGGGCCGCCAATCTCCCGCTCTTCACCCTCAACAGGTGCGCCGCCGTCAATGGGATCGCCATAGGCGTTAAAAAACCTGCCGCGCAACTCATCACTCACTTTTACGGTCGGTGGCTTGCCGGTAAATACAACCTCGGCATTGGTCGCAACTCCCTGCGTTCCCGGAAATATCTGGAGGGTAACATTGTCCCGGTTGATTTTCACCACCTGCGACGGTCGCCCGGCAACATAGGCCATTTCGTCATTAGTCACCCCTTCAGCCTTGATAGTTACCGTCGCCTTCGTCACATTTTCAATATGGGTATATATCTTCTGAAATGCCTTCGTTTTCATCAGTCCTCCCTCTTTTCATCAAGCACTTCTTCCATAAGCCGCTCTTGATTGCTGAATTCAGGTAATCGTTTTTCATCAAGCAACGATTTTAGATCTTTCTCAAGCCCATCGAATTGCTCATTATGAAACTCCTGGTAATTCATCTGTTTTATCAGGTTGATAACCTTTTTAAAGTAGGTAGTAATCTCTTCAAAATTATCAAAATCGAATGAACTGTGGCATATATCAAGAATCAGATTGACCATATACTGCTGGCGCTCAAGCGTTGTTGAGGCATCAACCTTGTCAAAGGCATCCTGCTGCAGGATACAGAAATCGATAACCTCGGATTTATTGAAGATGATATGGTATTCAAGAGGCACACCGTCATCACCGAGAATGTTAATCTGATCCCGGGTCTCTTTACCCCGCAGGAGCATATCCTTGAGCTTGAATATCTTGTCAACCCACCCTTTCTCAATCTTTTCATCAAGATATTCACTGACTTCATCATACTCAAGATACTTGGAATAGCTGTCAATCGGATCGATAGCCGGATACCGTTTACTGTCAGAGCGGTTCTGCTCAAGCGCATAAAAACAGCGCGCCGCTTTTTTTGTCGATTCAGTAACGGGCTCTTTGAGATTCCCGCCTGCCGGACTGACCGTTCCTATGAAGGTAATCGACCCGGATTCCCCATTGTTAAGATATACGAAACCCGCGCGGGAATAGAAATTCGCGACAATCGCCGGAAGGTCCATGGGAAAGGCGTCAGGGCCGGGCAGCTCTTCCATGCGGTTGGACATCTCGCGTAGCGCCTGCGCCCATCGTGAAGTGGAGTCCGCAAGCAGCAGCACTTTCAATCCCATCATGCGGTAATACTCGGCAATGGTCATACCGGTGTAAACTGAGGCTTCACGGGAAGCGACCGGCATATTGGAGGTATTACATATAATAATAGTTCGCTCCATAAGTTTTCTGCCGGTACGGGGATCGTCAAGCTCGGGAAATTCGGTGAAAATCTCAACAACCTCATTGGCACGTTCACCGCAGGCAACGACTATAATCAAATCAGCTTCAGCGTTCTTGGAAATAGCATGCTGGAGCACGGTTTTACCGCACCCGAACGGGCCGGGAATAAAGCCGGTACCGCCTTCAGTGATAGGATTGAGCGTATCGATTGTCCGCACACCGGTCTCCATGATTTTGAACGGGCGCGGTTTGTTGACAAACCCGCCGACTTCGACCTTCACCGGCCATTTCATGGTCATATCAAGCTCCCGCTCCTCTTCATTTTCATCAACAGCGACCGCGATTATATCATTCACTTTATAGTCGCCTTCACCAACAATAGACTTGATAGTACCGGTTCCTTTGTAATTAAAAGGCACCATGATTTTATGCGGAATCCAGCCTTCCTCGACCTCGCCAATCCAGTCAGCCGCTTTTATTTCATCGCCTTCTTTAGAGAGCGGTTTAAAATGCCATGTTTTTTCCTGATCGAGCGGATAGGTATACTCGCCGCGCTGGAGGTATATCCCGGTAAGCTTATCCAGGTCATTCTGCAGACCGTCATAGTTACGGGACAGCATACCCGGTCCCATAGTGACTTCAAGCATCCTGCCGGTAAACTCGGCATCGCAGCCGACATAGAGACCGCGTGTGCTTTCAAATACTTGCACTGATGCAATAGGCCCGGTGATCTTGATAACTTCGGCCATCAGCCTGACCCCTTTAAGATCGATATAGCAGATTTCATTCTGCCCGATCGGCCCATCAACTTCAATGGTAACCAGGTTCGCTACAATGCCAACAACTTTCCCCTTGGTGCTCATTCGATCCTCCAATTATTTAACCCGGATTATTCATGATTTAAATGATTGCTCTGATTTTAACTAAGGAATCTTTAACGGACCGCTCTCTATTTAAAGCAACTAAAATTAGTTCATAATTGAAAATTCATGTCAAGGAAATAATCACGAATTTTTTGTACTATTCTTCCCTTATGGTATAGCCGACTGCAAACTCAGCAAGAAGCTTATCAAGCGTCTCTTTTCCGATATCCGGTTCAAGCTCCTGCCACCGCTCAACCATACGCAGTTTTATATAAAAAGCCAGCAATGTCTCAATCTGAAAATAGGAAAACACGGTCAACTCATCGAGCATTTCCCAGCGAAGCAGATCAATGTTTTTCTCATAGCCGACAAGGTCATCCTGATAAAAGGAAATGAGTTTCTCCACCCATGTAAAACGGGAAGAGAGTGAAAAATCAGGAGAATTGCTTTTCAGGACCAGCTCAGATACGTCATTGTGACAGATAATGGATTGTTCCCGTGAAAATTGCGAACTGCCTTGTCCCTGATCTTCCTCAAGTTTCCTGCAATTGAGGCCGGCGAGCACATTACGGAGATCAAGGTCAAATGCAAACCACTCGCGGACAAACGTGTTTGGCTGCGCAGCCATGTATTCATAATAGAGCCAGCCCAACTGATCTTCAAACGACAACTGCGGGAACGGGTATTTCCCTTCTTTGTGTGCCTCAATAAAGCTCTGCATATAGCCGGGAAGTATCGAGGGCATCTTTATTTCCTGTGCAAGCTCTTCCTGCGCAAAGTTCCCCCTTGTGTCAAACTCCTTTTCCGTTTTCTCCAGCAGCGTGACAAGATTTGTGTTATCATACCGGTACCGAAGCAGGGTGAAAAGAGCAGCATCCACGGGCGACACCAGCTCAAGGATCTCGTCCAATACCGCAGAAAGGGGAAGCCCCTTCTTCGTATTGTCAAGAATAATATCCGGTAAACCGGCAACTAAATAGTAATAGCTTTTTGGCATAGGCACTATTCTTCAAACAGGAATGAACGTGTCCTGGGACGCAGATACTCTTTAAAAAATTCAATAAAGTCTTCATCCGAAAGGCTGATTTTAAACGAGCTGTCTTTTAAACCGATCTGAAAACCGCCTTTAACGTTTTTTGAGAAGGATAGTGTAACACCGCCTTTGAGTACCTTCTTTAATGAATCTTTAAGGGCTTTTTCAAGTGCGTCTCTGCTCGCTTCAGGCAGGAGCACTTCCAATGACGGCACCTCGTTCTCTCCGAATTTCCAATTTTTAACAATTATTAGAAGCATCTCTTTGATAACACCGGCGTCAGAAAGGGTAGAGGAAATTGATTCATCAACCGTTTTTACCATGAGCGTATCACAGATTTTCTGCTTGAGCGCACTCATTGCCTGCTGTGATGAGAGTTTAATCTCTGATTCCGCATTACGTTTCATTTCAGCAGCCTGTGATTCAGCATCAGCAATGATTTTTTCAGCATCCTTTTTCGCATTGTTTCTTATTTTAGCAGCAGCATCTTCAGCAGCTTTAATAATAGTTTTTTTCTGCTCTTCACCTTTTTCCACGCCCTCTTTATATATCTTCTCAGTCAGTGCAGCAATTTTTTGTTCCATGAGAGTTCTCCCGGCACAAGATTCTTTTAAAGATTTTTTGCTAAGTAGTGTCTGGCCGGAAACTACCTTTTCAACGTCATTCCCGCATGCTTCTGGCGGGAATCCAGTGTTTTCGGACAAATAAGGGCATGGATTCCCGACAGAAACATTCGGGAATGACGTTTTCGGACAAGCACTAAGTAACAAAATTTAAGATCACTTTATAATTATATTGTCGCATTGCGATTAATAAGTATATACTTGTTTGGTTCAAGAATGCAATGATAAAGTGGTAATTTATTATTTATATCCTCACCGCACCCCCAACCGGCGGGCAACGCGTTTAACCGGCCACCTTTTTTTGATTTGTTTACTTCCGCGACTTGCCTGGAACCCTTGCAGGCCGCCCCTCCCGTGCCCCCTTGCCACACCACCAGCTTTACCACCGGCAACCCTTTGCCTGTCGGTGTAATCAGTTCCACATCCTCCAGGCATGCCATTGCCCTGCCAACCAAAATAATCCCTGATTGCTATTCAGCCGCATCTTTACCGGCCCCGTTATCCCCTTTTGTCAACACATCGCCCTGTCGATAACAATTCGACCTTTACATTTGTACTTACTTATCCGCCACACCGGCAACGGTATACCCTATTGTCAATTTGCTCGTGCCGTTGTACCATGTGTACGCCTGTTTTGTCTCTTTTTTATCTCTTTTTCGTATCCTTTTTATCTCTTTTTTATTACCTCTGAACCACAAACACTTCATTCTTTGCCCTGATTCTTATTATAAAATCATCACTTTTTTTAAAAAAATGTGTTCTATTACTCTAACTTCCATATTTTCAATACCTTAAATTGATTTTTCACCATCTTCTAATTTTTCTAACTTTTCTGCATCTGCAGAACAATTTATTTCCTTTTTTTATACCAACGTTCTTAAAGCAAAGAAAATTTCCCTTATTTCATCTTAACACTATCTTCAATCCCGCATCCTTAAAAAGTACCATTTCAATCGATGATAATAAATTTATCTTTAATAATATCAATGCGTTATAAGCATTGCCCTGTTTTATAACAATTACTCCGGTATTAATTCTCCACCCTACTTTCTTTCAAGTGTCAAAAAGCAATTATCATTTAGTCAATTTATTAATATAAAAAGTATCAAATCTTGATAGTTTTGGCTCTGGTTCTCTTAACTTTTTAATTATCAGATAATTACAGTGTTTCAACGTTGCATTCTTTCATTTTGAAAATTTTTTATCTTTTACAAACATGTTTCTGGATTTTCATAAAGAATATATGCAATTTTAACAAAATCTCAATTTTCCAACATGATTCTCCGCTTTCTACACTACCTTTGCCGTTTATAGTTCGGTCTATAATTAGATAACCCATTGATATAACAAAAATTAACCCCTGAAAAGCAAAAATGGTTTAAAACTGGTCTTCAGCCTATAAAATAGTTAGTAAATATATGTTTAACTTTTATAATATCAATGCATTAGCTCTATTCTTATAATCCCAATTAATTCCATTATCACGGTAACAGAGACAAATAATCAGTCAAATTACCACCGCCATAGGTGGCAGCTTGAAAATACATAAAATAATAAAATCGTACAATCGGGAATTTGAATTTCAAAGTATCTCTTAATACCCTGAAGGGCACTTTGTAAATTTCTAAGCACCTCTTTATACCCTGAAGGGCACGCGTAGCAGAAGATAATTTCGTGAAGGCTATTATTGTCCAGCTTAGCTGGGTACTTATCCCAGTACGGGATTATAGCAGTTTATCCGGGTTAGGTTTATTAGTTGTCTCCGTCCCTTATGACTTGTGACGCACATACGAAACATTTACTGCGTAGTTAAACACTCTTTGGGCTTTTAATCTCTCGATAAATATCTTCAACGGATTTTTTTGGCAAATGGATTTTCCTGTCTTTGGTGTAATCGCCATATCCTGATTTGTATTGTTGAATAAATCGAATAAAGTTAAACACCCCCAATTCCCGGGAAAGTGTTTTAAATCCCTTTTCTCTTACTTCTTCCAATGGTAATATTTTTACTTTCATGGCAACGAAACCTCTTGAACCCATTTCAAAGGGTTTTCTGTAATAATTTTAAGTTCTCTTTTATGTCTTCGTAACTTTGATAACAGTTTGTCATCAGTTGTTAAAAAATAATCCACCTTTACATTTTCAGCACACGCAACATGGAGAGCATCTAAAGCGGTGATTTTCCATTTCCGAAAAACATTTGCTCTTTTTCTGATTGTTTCTTTCAGGGCAACATGACCCTGAGCTTGACCAGCAACAATTCTTAACAATTCCATCTTTAGCGGATCTGGAGTTTGATTTATTTCATAATCAAGAATTTCACTCCCGTACCACTTTACATATCCCGTCTCGCAATAAAGCAAAACCAACTGTATTGCTTCTGATTCCAAATGAATACGCGGATAGCTTTGATCATCAAAGGGTCTGTTTAAACAACATGCGTCTAAGTATATCTTTATCATAGCAATTTAATAAAACAAATAAAATGTGTTATATATAAAATAGTTTTATCTTTTAATTATCGCTATTATTAATAAAATATTCGCTCACCCGGTCAGCTTTAGCAAGACTGCTCATCAAGTGGGCCGGAGTTATGGTGTGAAAACTCATCCGTTCTTAATTCCGTTATTCATTATAATTCTATACTATTTTCAATTCATGAAAAAAGCCTTACAGAAACAAGTACTCTTTAAATTTGCCGGTCTTCTCTCATGAAAATTGGAAAATTGGGACGGTGGCTAAATATACATTTAACCTATGCCACGCAAAGCGTGTTTAATCATACCGGCTGAGGGTTTCGGGCTATCCGGGTGTCGGCAATGCGGTAGTATCTACGATGATTCAAATAGGATGCTAATTAGTTAAAGCAGGAAAGATTACTATTTGACGATTTTGCCACCGTCCTCAAAATAAAACCGTCACAATTTGCGCCCCAATTTGTGCATGATATGTATTCGAAATTATTTATTTAATAGTATCACATGTCAATTGTCTTTAAATAAAATAAACCTATTAATAAACATAGATAACCTTTTAAACTTTTGGTATATTAGTAGTATAAAAATATATTTGAAATAAGAGATATTTATCTTACAAATTCAACATACATAATCTAAAACTATCCAACGTTTATTTGGTGCCGGTGTAAGGAATTACAGATGAAAAAAAGTCTCTATTTATTGATACCTGTGATAAGTGTATTGTACATATCAGGAATCACAGGATTGCGGTGTGTACAGGACCACAGTGTAGAACCTGACCCTGAACCTGACTTTTGGACAAGAAAGTATGGGGGAGTCGATACTGATTGGGGCCGTTCAGTACAACAGACTCCTGACAGCGGGTTTATTATTGCAGGGGAAACTTACTCAATTGCAAACTCTTATGATGTTTATCTTATACGTACCGATCCGAAAGGCATGAAGCTATGGTCTAAAAGACTCGGAGGAAGAGAGAATGATTGTGGTTTTTCGATTATGATGACTCCTGACAGCGGATTTATTATTACAGGAGGGACAGAATCTTTTGGCGCAGGCGATTATGATGTCTACCTTATTCGTACAAACTCGAAGGGTGATACACTCTGGACCAAAACGTATGGAGGTCCTGGAAAGGATGGAGGTTTTTCAGTGAAACAAACTTTCGATGGAGGATTTATAATAGCTGGATTCACAGCATCATTCGGCGCTGGAAGTAGAGACGTTTATTTAATTAGGACGAACATAAATGGCGATACCAAATTGACAAAAACATAATGAAAAGACAGCCGTGATTGGGCAAATGAAGTGCAACAGACCAGTGACGGGGGTTTTATTGTTGCTGGAAATACGGAATCCTACAATGCAAACAGTAAGGATATCTTTGAAAGAGAGCCGTTTGACAGAGAGGTTAATGAACTCAATGATAGAGATGTGTTTCTTGTTCGAACAGATTCTAATGGGGACACATTATGGACTAAAAGGTATGGTGGAACTCGTCATGATGGAGCTTATTCTGTGCAACAAACCAGTGACGGAGGATTTATTATCACAGGAGAGACATGGTCCTTCGGAGAAGGCATGGCTGATGTCTATTGTATCCGCACCGATCCGAACGGGAATACTCTCTGGACGCAGACCTACGGCGGTTCCGGCCTTGATAAGGGATATTCAATTGCGATTGCCGGCAGTGATGATTTTATCATCACCGGTGAGACAACCGCTTTTGGCGCAGGGTATTCTGACGTCTATATTATTCGTATAAATTCCAGTGGTGGTATTATCCGGACGAGAACCATTGGAGAATCCGATTCGGATAAAGGCAGCTCAGTCCAACAAACATTTAATGGCGGTTTTGTTATTGCCGGGGCAACCCACTCCAGTTCCGGTGGTTATGATGTCTATTTAATTAAGCTTGGAATACAGTAATAAGAACTTTTTTTAGTCAACTACAAAAAACTATTTCATCCATTCATCAATAAACAGATTTATTTCACGTCCCTCTATAACAGTCTCCGGTAAAACCAAGATTTCCTGTCCTGAAATATAGTCAGCATAATCGAATGCAATAATGTCTGCATTTTGTATTGTAAGCAGATTTTTTGCAACAGCCAAATTTGGCACATCATCACCACTACCGGAAACGGTCACGGTTAATGGGACTGCAAAACTTGCATCGCGGCACACTCTGAAATACCAGTTAGCATGATTGTGAGGATACACCTCTACACTGCCGTCTTCAAGGTATGCCCAGCCATAATAACCGCCAACTACAAGCGGATGTTCCGGTGATGCAGGATCGGGATTCCATACCCATTCACCATTATTATAAGGATTAAATGTAATTGTATTACTATTTATCGCATGCTCCATTTCATCGGGAGTCAGCAATCTGTAACCATTATTAGTAAAATCAGCTTCTAAGTCCTCTAATTCCCGGGCGATCCTTTCTCCGTATTTATATTCCTCGAACAAATCCGTTGCCGCTCTTATTCTATATGAATACACAGGCTCTAATTCCTCACGTTCGGAGAGTTCGTTGCAATAAATAATTGCATCAAGAAATGTAACAAGTTTCATATCGTCAACTCTATCGATATCGGGAAAGAGGTGATTTCTGGTTACGGTTAAATAATCCAGTTTGGTGGTGACATTTTCATCACATACAAAACTGTTTATTGGACCTGTGCCCACGATATACACAAGACTGCCGAAAAAAGTCGAGTTTAATGGAAATGAAGAGGCATTATCATTGAATAACTGGGGTACGATTTCCAGGGTATTATACCTGAAAATTGGGACGGTGGCTAAATATACATTTAACCTATGCCACGCAAAGCGTGTTTAATCATACCGGCTGAGGGTTTCGGGCTATCCGGGTGTCGGCAATGCGGTAGTATCTACGATGATTCAAATAGGATGCGAATTAGTTAAAGCAGGAAAGATTACTATTTGACTATTTTGCCACCGTCCTCAAAATACTCTCATTTTAAAACATACCAAAGGGAGAATGTTACGGAAATACGGTGAGTATTTAAAAAACATTGATAAAAGGATATATGGAAAATATCTAATCACATTTAGAGGTAAACTAACATTCAGATTTTGGCAACGAGGT
>CBDVBE010000231.1:0-10415 GCA_965372145.1 uncultured bacterium
TTCGTATACTAAAATTCTCTCCTATAGTGGAGGCCAAAGGTCTTTTTGTAATAATACACATTAAAGGAAGCAGGAAGGCTCCGTGTCTGAGACTGTGTATTTACAATATCCCCAGCATGCTTTTGAAAAATATGCGCACTCTTAATAGCGTTTACTCCATATAAAACCATTGCGACGCCACCTGCAAAGGTACTTACATAAAACGGCACAGCATAATTTGGATCGTAATACCATGTATCTTCCTTCATATATGAAGACGAATACATCTTCCCTAACTGCCAGAATGACAAGCCTGTTAAGAGAGAACCGGTAGAAACTGAAGCAATACCGATCCTTTTCTTCCATTGTAACCGTGTCGGGTTACTCCGATTACCCTCGGTAAACGATGAATTCGGCAGATAATATTCTGCATTCTTAAAAAGAAACGTTTCAATTTCCTTTCGTGATCTGATGCTTTGTATTTTACCTACCACACCTATAAAAATCAAACCACTACCGATTAATGTCGGTCGTATCGGTTTATACGTATAAGCCTCCGGATTACTTTTTTCAATGGCATATTGACTTAACCCGGAACCTAACGCAATTGATCCAAGCGTAATGAGGAGATCTGAGAAAATCCCTGTTTTAACTTTATTTTTTCTGGATTGATATAAATAGAATTTCTGCTGTTGAACCATAAATATATTACTTTGTTTTTTCTTAAATGCCGCAATATATTCATTTGCCGCATTGGTTTCTTCCCTGGCGAAAAGTATGCTTCCAATTCCGTGTCCGGTAAAAGAGCATGATGCAATAATACTCATAAGGGTAAGGCCATAATATTTTCCCGGATTATCCTCAACTCTCAATGCCAGTGGTATAGCTATCGGTAACGTTCCCAGACCGGTAATAGTTGCCCCGATCCCACGGATGTTTTTCCCATCCGCTGATTTACCGGCTTCAACCCAATACTGCTGGGTAAACTGAGGAAATACCATCTTCTCTTCACTGAAAACAACTGTAGAAAGAAGAGTGATAATAACAATGATATTTCGTAACAACCGCACTATGATCCTCGTTTTTATCATTAAGCGTCCCGGGAAGATAAAGATATATAATAGTATATATCAAATTGACCCTATTGTGAAATTTTTCAGACTATATCAGCCTAAAATTGGTGAATTTCTTTGATTTTGAATATACGAGTATATAGTTTAAGTAGTCTTATACCACTCAAATGAACCAAAAAAATCATATTTTATACGTTCTATGAATACTCAATCGTCCAAAAAGAAAAGATATAAACTTCTTCTTATAAATCCCAGGCAGTATTATAAACATTATTCTATTCAAACCAGCATGGCACGGCTGGTTAAGAAAAAGAATACTATCTCAACACTGTCTCTTCCGTTACTGGCAGCACTCACCCCTGACCATTATGATATCCGGATTATTGATGAGGAAGTTGAGCTGGTACCTAAAACTATCAGTGCAGATATCGTTGGTATCACCACATTAGCAAATACGAGTGACCGGGGATATGCCATTGCCGACATGTTTATGGAACGCAACATCCCGGTTGTTCTTGGCGGCCCGCACGTTTCCTATGTAATAGACGAAGGGTTGCGGCATGCGACTACTGTTGTTTCCGGTGAAGCTGAGCCGATATGGCTCCAGGTACTTGAAGATTTTGAAAAGGGACAGTTGCAATCAGTATACAAGCCGCCGTCTCCGCCCCAGTTTAAAACAAGCCCGGTTCCACGCTGGGACCTGATGAAATCAAACAAGTACCTCTCCTTTCCCGTTCAGGCAACACGCGGTTGTCCATATAATTGTGAATTTTGCCTGGTGACCAAAATGTTCGGAAGGAAATTGCGTTTCAGGGAAATCGACAACGTTATTGCAGAAATTAATGCCCTTCCTGAGAAACGGGTCTTTTTTGTTGATGACAACTTGACAATCAACAAACGTTTTGCAAATAATCTTGTCGATGCGTTAGCACCATGCAACATTTCCTGGTCATGCCAGGCAAGTATTGAACTCGCTGACGACGAGGCGCTGCTTAAAAAAATGGCCGATGCAGGCTGTGATCACATTCTCATCGGATTTGAATCCCTCAGCACAGAAAACTTAGAGATAATCAATAAATTTCATAATACCCGGGCAGATTATGCATCAGCCATTCGGAAGATCCATGCTGCCGGAATACACGTTTTTGCTTCCTTTATCGTTGGGCTCGATCATGACACGGTAAAAGTGTTTGACGATCTCTATTCCTTCTCAGTGGAGACCGCTATCCCCTATATCACGATGAACATGCTCGGCTGTGAGCCGGGTACCGATCTTTTTGAGCGTATGAAAAAAGAGGGCAGGCTTTGTGAATCGATTCCAAATGGGCTTAAAGGAGGCATGTTTCCTATGCTTCACTATAAGCATATGACCCACAGCGAAGCATATACTGCTTACCACAAAACACTCGACAGGCTTTTCTCATTTGAAACCGCATTAATAAAAGCGCAGAAACTTTTTTCGGCGGGAACATTTAACCGGCCCAAAAAGGATAAGGGGTTTTCAACCTTTCAAAAAGCTGTTATTTCTTTTAAATTAGTGTGGTTTTACCTGTTCAGCGGTAATCGTGCCAAAAGAAAACTTTTTCTCTTTCTTTTTTCTCTATTCAGAAAGAATGAAATAGCCATTGAACGGGTGGTTGCTTTTCTGCTCTCCATGGAAGGATTTTCCCGATATGTCAAACACCTGCACACCTTTGACAAAAACAATATAGCGCTTTGTAATTCACTCGATAACGAGCATGAGAAAAATCATGCAGCTTGATAGTATTATAAATTTATCTCAGAAGCCACCTCACGCATTCCCATAATAACATCCGTAATCATTTCATCAAGCTCAACACCAAGCATTCCTGCGCCTTTTTCAATAAGATCCCGATCCGCACCCGCAGCGAAACTCTTCTGTTTCCACTTTTTTTTCACTGACTTAACCTTCATATCCATGACACTCCTGGACGGGCGAACCAGTGCACAGGCAGTCACGAAACCGGTCAGTTCATCTATCGCATATAAGGTTTTTTCCAAATCATTCAACGGTTCCACATCACTGCAGATACCCCACCCATGTGAAATCACCGCACGTACATATTCAGGGTCCCATCCCCGCTCTTCAAGAATCTCTTTTGTTTTCGTACAATGCTGCTCAGGGAATTTCTCATAGTCAAGATCGTGAATCAATCCTATAACACCCCATTTATCTTCATCGCCTCCCTTTTTCCGGGCTATATACCGCAACGATGCCTCGACTGCCAGCGCATGATTTATGAGAGATTCATTGCTGTTAAATTCTTTTAATAGCGATAGTGCTTCTTCACGGGTTGGTACGTGTGTTTCCATATGAATTCCTTTCCTTTATAGTAGATTCTTTTCTGTACTGTTTCCTATTGGGTTAAAATATAAAATGCACACAATTAAAATGTGTGTCGCCGTTCACGGTTTGAAATTTATATGATTGCGGATTGGGGAATGCTGATCGGGGATTGAAAAAATCCAAAATCCAAAGAATGTTTACCAACTCAAGCATCATCTCAACATTTTTTTACAGAAAGCGGAATGGCTTTTCAAAAATCCCTCCGCTTAACTCATGTTAAACCTTTGAACGGGGAACCCTGAACCTGTGAATGGTTACGATTTTTCTCAGAGCCATACCGTGTAGCGGCCTCTTGTTCCCTTGTGAGTGTAAACTTGAGTTATCCTCACGAGGGATAAATATTTATTTCTTTGATATACGCACCTTTTCACGAACTATTTTTTATGTATCATGAAAAGACAGATACAGTATCCCAAAGAAAAAGTTCTCGGTATACTCCTCGGTACTTTCGTTGGGGATGCCCTGGGTGGTCCTCTCGAAGGTACTTTTCCGGTTGATGAAAGTATTCTGGTTACTGATATACATAATATTTTTTCTTCTCAACGATACAGTGACGATACCCAGATGACTATTTCAGTCTTTGAAGAAATGGCTGAGAATGGAGAAATCCATAAAGACTCTTTAAAAAACAGATTTCTTAAACGTTTTGACCCTGCACGTGGTTATGGAGCCGGTATTTTTACCCTCGTCAAAGAGTGGCAAGCCGGCACTGATGTTGAAAAAGCGTCCCATAATCAATTTAACGGCCACGGCAGTTATGGGAACGGCGCGGCTATGCGTGTCGCACCGGTCAGCCTGTTCTTTTCACTTCAGGAAACAACAGAATTGTTTGAAACTGTCAAGGCAAGCGCTGCGGTTACTCACTCACACAATCTTGGTATTCAAGGTGCTGAACTCCAGGCTTTTGCAGTACTGCTCGCACTCAACGGCGTCCCTGAATCACAATGGTACCGCCACATAACCGAGTTGGCATTTGATGATGTCTACCGCAGGAAAATAGGTATTGTAAACAGTTGTTTAAAACAGGAATTACCCGTGAATGACTCTGCTGAAAGAATCGGTAACGGCATTATTGCACATGAAGCAGTACCTGCAGCACTCTATGCTTTCCTTCGTAAATCCTTCTCATTTAAAGAGGCATTAATAAAAGCACTTTCGCTTGGTGGTGATACTGACACAATTGGAGCTATGACCGGTGCGATTGCAGGGGCCAAATTTGGTATTGACGGTATCCCAAAAGAGTGGATTGATATTCTTGAAAATAATATCGAGGGAAAAGATTTTATTATGGAGATGGTTGAGAATCTTTTCTAACTGATTTCAATTTTTTGTTTTATGATATCACACAAAGCTTTCCCTTTCGAAAGCGATATATTATTCATAATAAGGAGTCACATTATGAAACAGATGTTTCCCGTTCTCATCATATTACTTCTTTCTTCACCAACCTTTACAGAAGATACGGTTGTAACGGCAGAGAAATTTAATAAACAGATACAGCAGGAAATACAGCAGCTTGAACAACAGGAAACGCTTCTTAAAATAAAAGAAAAACGGCTGGAACTTGCTGAACGTAAACGCAGACTTACTATGCGCACTAATTGTTTCGAGAAAAGATCTACGCAGGACATAGGAGGTAATGTTCAGAGAAGCAGGACTAACTGGTGGCAGAGGAATAAAAGCAGATCATTTAGAATTGGAAAGGTACTACTCGGTTTTATTCTTCTTGGGTGCGCTGCCACAACAGCCGTACTGCATATCCTGCTCACCATACTGGTGTATACGGATATGAAAAAACGTAATAAATTTAATGGCTTGTGGATTTCAATTATTTTACTGGGTGGACTGGTAACGATCATCCCATACGCTCTAATGAGAAATGTACCAGACACGAATTAAGGCTACTAACTGCGAGGACAACTTATGCAGGTATTGATTCTTTATTATTCACGAACCGGCAATACTGAAAAGCTTGCTGATGCAATCGCTCTGGGGGTACATGAGGTTAACGGCATTCAGTGTATTGTACGATCAACTGAAACCGTTACCAAGGAAGATTTCCTCCAATCCGATGGTATTATTGCAGGTTCACCGGTTTATTTTGGAACTATGGCTGCTGAGTTAAAAAGTGTTTTTGACCGGTTTGTCGGCATCCGTAAAAAGATGAGCGATACGGTCGGGGCTGCTTTTGCAACTTCTGGCGACCAGGCCGGCGGTAAAGAGACTACTATCTTCTCAATTATGCAGGCTATGTTTATTTATGGGATGATCGTTGTCGGTGATCCGATGGATGCTACCGGGCATTATGGTGTTTCATGCGTAGGAGCACCTGATGAAAAGACCTTGACCCATGCAGTGAAACTGGGGAAACGAGTCGCACTTCTTGTACAAAAATTAAAAAGCTGACACTGTCTGTTGTCGAAAATTAGAGAAAACAAAGTTATATTTTTACAAATCATATTTTATCCGACATTATCAAAGCACCATAAAAAAAGAATACCCGTTTACCTTCATGGTAAACGGGTATTCTTATACAAGAAAGTTTAATTTTCTGCTTAGATAGCTTCTTTAAAAGCTTTTCCTGCTTTAAATTTTACCACTTTGCGAGCTGGTATCTTTATCGCTTTACCGGTCTGTGGGTTTCTGCCGGTACGAGCTTTTCTTTTACCAACTGAAAAAGTTCCAAAACCGATCAACTGGACTCCGCCCTTTTTAGTTCCTTTTTTGACATTATTAAGGACAGCGTTTACAGCCTGTTCTGCACCAGCTTTTGAGCTTTTTGTATCCTTTGCAACGGCTGCAATAAGATCCGCTTTATTCATAGAACCTCCTTTAAAGTGTTTATTGGATGTGTGACGTTAATTCTGCCACCAGTTATTCTCTCTAATCAATTACCCACCCGCTTCTTTCCCCTAAACTTAAAGGGTTTGAAGCCTGGCAACTATTTGATAATTAATATATCATTTCGGGTATAGGTGTGCAACAAAATGTTTTCTTTTTTTAATGAGGGTTAATTTTCGGCCGGAATATACTATATCGTACAATCAAGGTAAAGAATCTTTTTTCAAAACTCACATCCTGCTCTCTCCCCTTATTTCAATACCCTTAACGGCCATTTTACCGTCCGGATAATTCTAAAAGACATTTCCGTAATTACTTACTTCTCCGCACTCTAAAACTGTTTACAGATAGTACTATCACCTGAGAGCATACTTGTTTTAATACTTTCCCGTATTTCACCCGTCACGTTCCTGGAAATTGCTGCCACAAATAAAATCGTGCCTGTCCCTTTCAACATTTTACACTATTGTATGAGATTGAAGGGTACTGGCAATAACGCTGCACCCATTACCCGGCAAGGGTTTCATGGCGGCACCCTCTTCCCTGAACCAGCATTCCGGTTTGAACATCTACCGACAGGAGTTACCCTTTTATGATTTTTACACTACTGTCAAATACCACAGTATACGACCCTACGTATTCATACAATCGAGTATGGTATCTACCGCGACACACTGCTCCAGGTGTTCAGCCAGCTTGTCGAGCACATCATCCGTACGCTGTGCCGATATATCGGCAGACTCTATTCTGCCGGCTTTTTCGGTATTGATCCACCGCAGGAAATTATTGAGGAAATCGCTGTGATCAAGTATTCCATGGGCGTAGGTCCCCATAACCCGCCGGTCCCTGGAAACACAGCCTTCTCCGTAACTTTCGCCGCTTAAGGCCGCACGGGTCTCCAAGAGAATCGTGTCCTCCTGTATAGTTGTCCTGCCCATATGGATCTCATAACCACTGTATGAGCAGTCAAATACCGGGCAGTGCCCGGAGACTCTGGTCAGTATTTTATCGGTGGAGAATATGGTTTCCATATTGAGGTATCCCAAACCGCTCGCTTCATCTGCAATACCTTCTGTACCATAAGGATCAGCGATGTTCCTTCCCAGCATCTGATACCCACCACATATGCCGAAAAGTTTCCCGGAGTATTCCTTTATTTTCTGCTGCCAGCCACTATGCTTTAACCAGGCAAGATCTGACAGAACTCCCTTTGACCCGGGAAGTAGTAGACAATCATACCTGTCAAGTGACTTCGGCTGTGAAAGAAAGTGTACCTCTACCTGGGGTATCCGCTGTAATACATGAAAATCCGTCCAGTTGGAAATACATGGCAATGCAATTACTGCAATTGAAATATTCTCAGGAGCAGGTTTTCCCTTTGGGTCGAGCAAATGCGAAAGCGGCACACTATCTTCTGCATCAAATGATATATCACTAAGGAACGGAATGATTCCCACCACCGGCAGACCGGTTTTCAGTTCAAGCAGCTCTTTCCCTGACTCGAAAAAAGAGGTGTAGCCATGGAATTTATTAATTAGTATACCTTTCACTGACTGTCGTTCCTTTTCCGGCAGAACTGCAAGCGTTCCAACCACCTTGGCAAACACACCGCCCGTATCGATATCAGCTACTAAAATAACCGGGGCCTTTGCCTGCAAAGCAGTACGAAAATTAACAAAATCACGTGACATGAGGTTTAATTCAGCACAAGACCCGGCACCTTCAATTAAGATATACTCATATTGCTCCATTAGTCTTTTCAGGCTCTGGAAAGCTTTCGCAGCACAATACTCAATTATCTCACCGGTATACTCTTCAGCGGACGCGTCTCTCCAGACAGTACCATGAACTATTATCTGTGAACCATGCTTTGATGACGGTTTGAGCAGTACCGGATTCATATCAACATGCGGTTCAATATATGACGCCTGTGCCTGCACAACCTGTGCTCTTCCTATTTCCCCACCCTCTACGGTAACCCATGAATTATTTGACATGTTCTGGGCTTTAAACGGTGCTACGCACTTACCCCGATTAGCAAGCACTCTGCAGAATCCCGCGGTAACGATACTTTTACCGACATTTGAGCCGGTTCCTAAAAAAGCCAGCGTTTTTGTTTTCATAACACTTTAAAAATACTCTCTGCTTTATTGCCTGGAAGTGAACATATTTATTTAACTGGGTAAAAAAAACTGCTCCCGAGTACTATTTACTCGAGAGCAGTTCATTTAATTTTATTTAAAAGGAATAACTAACGGGAGAGTATAAAATTCTTTGTGACTGTTTTATTACTATTTTCCAGGCGCAGGATATAGCAGCCATTTCCAACCTGCCGGCCAGACGAATTCATTCCATCCCATACTATCATATTGTTTCCTGTCGCCACTTGTTTTATCATTTTTCCGCCAACGTTATAAATACCGCCATGTACACGACCCTGCAGGGAGTGCGAAATCATAAACCGGCCACGCTGCTGCCGGATTACCATTTTTGAAACCAGTTCCTCCTGATCTGATACTATACCGGTCGGATCAACCGGCCAGAGCTTAACATTGAGCACAGTAGCCTTGTCGTCAGTTGCCTGAACATTCTTGATCGTTCTGGATACATAGTCATCATGGGAAAAAGTAAGCGTATAGGTACCTCCCTTAATAGGACGGTAATAATCGCCATGGGTATTGCCGGTATACACTTCAGAACCGTCCCGGTCATGGTTTTCCACGAAAACCTTAACACCGCTTATCGGCTTATTAGTATTATTAATGGTTTGCGAATCAACAACAGTGCCATTTATTCCATACAGGCTCTGCTCAATAAAATGAAGCCATGACTTATGAAGGTAACCCCAATACGTTGGCAAAGATGATGCAGAAACAAGCTTAGTGCTGGAAACCTCTGCGGTAACCTCTCTGAAACTTTTATAATAACTCAGATAATCCATTCGTGAACCATAAATAATATACCAGTTTCCACCATTGGTAACACCGTTGTCCATGTCATCCATATAGTTACTTGGACTGACCTCATGCACTTCATCAACGAATGCCCGGCAGACATACTGCCACCAGTTATCATCAGCATGAGATCTCTGATTAAACGTCCATGTATCAAACGGATAGTTAAGCAATTCCGCGCCACCGTGATGATTGGCAGCTATGACAAATGAAAGAGAATCGGAGAGGTCCATGAATGAAATAGCCTCAGGCTGCCACTGGTTGCCATCAGGATGTTGACCCTCTTTAGGATTTGGATAATTTCTATTAAGATCAACACCATTTGCGTTGGCTCTCACCGCCCCACTAACAGTATGATCACCCGACCTGTAGGTACCATCGGGATTTTCATCCGGCATAATCCATATCTCAATATTATCAACCAGGTTTTTCACCTCTGCATCTGAGGGATAATTTGAAAGCAGGTAGTCTATCAGCCGAAGAAAATTAACATACGCGGTTGTTTCATCACCATGCATCGTTGAAGTATACATGAAACGCGGTTCAGCTTCATTGGAATCGACATTGTCCGATATTATTGCAAAAAGCTGTTTCCGGCCTTTTACTGTGGTTCCGATTGATTCAACTCTACAGAGATCGGGGTAATCCTTTTCAAAATCATACATCATTTCTTCATAGGCGCCATACGTAGGGTATGAGTCCCAGCTCTGCCGGATTTCCTCCGGATTATCAGACATGCGCAGACCTGTTGCCAGCTCATTAGGATGCGGCAGCACTTCGTAATAAATTTGATGATCAAGAAACCGTTTAAATTCCTTTCTGTTCGCATAAGCATAAACAGTCAAGTGGTCAACTTTATCAATTGAAAATACTCTAGTAAGCTGCTCTATCTGGGCGACATTATCAATAAAGCACTTGAAATAGACCTCCCCGTTTTTATTCAGGTAGTCTAAAACCTTAGTATCCTTAATAGCGGAAGAAAACATTACACCTGACATAGTAATTACCAGTAATAGAACTTTTAAACAACACTTCATAATACCCTCGCTTTAGGAAATTTTATTTTCAGAGAAAATAACCGTATATAGAGAAAATAACTATATTAAAGAGAAAATAACTATATAAATAGAAACGAGGAACCCCTCTCCCCCCCATGGATTTCATAACTCATAGCAATATGTACAAATGTTGCATTTTGTT
>CBDVBE010000232.1:0-10390 GCA_965372145.1 uncultured bacterium
TTTAGCTGTTTTAAGTTAATGAAAATTGCTCAAGTCATAATAAACTCACGCTAGACGTTTGGCGAGTTTTGACAGAATGTTCAGCGCCTCATCGGAAAGATGATTGTTTTTCTGAGGATGTACCATCTGTCTTGAGAGTAAATCATCCAAATCGGTAATAGTTACCCGCAACGCCCGTCGCTGCTCAAGCGTTGAAATTTGTGATAATAGTATCAGGCGGTCACGACCGGATAATAACGCAGGTTCTTTCGTAAAACCAAGCCTTTTATAATTTGGCAGGCCGTCAATACTCTCTTTTAGTATGTGCAGGCCACATCCATGAAATGTGGTAATCATCGGCAATGGTTTATTCCTTGAAATTCCCGGGAGTGACATCAGCCGCTTCTGCATCTCTTCAGCAGCTTTGCGGGTAAATGTAAGAGCAAGGATACTGTCCTGATCACAATGTCTTACCGTACAATAGGCGACACGCCGTGTCAGGACTGCAGTTTTCCCGCATCCGGCACCGGCTAATATAAGGCTGTGGTTAGTAAAGGGATGAGTTACCGCTTCCTTTTGCCGGGGGTTTAATCCGTCAATAAGGTTTTCTATTATTGATTGGCTACTGGTAGGGGATTTCATTGCTTATAAAATACTAAGGACACTGGGTGTATTACCTGAATAATAAATACTTGATAAAGTAATATGGAATAGGGAGGATTTTTTGTATAAAAACTATTATTGTTCATTCAGTAAATACTGTCAATATAATCCGTTAAAATTACCGACACGACGTTCCTAAAACCTTATTTTTAATCATCAACCTCAGTAAATTAAGGGTACACCCCCTCCCCTTCTTACCTTACTACCTTATTCTTCCGCAACGTTTATTACAGCCTGCCCATCAAATATGCTGAATACGAAACAATACACAGGTTGTTATGTTCGATTTTCAAATCAAATAAGGTAATAAGGTTTAAGGGTTTGGTTGATTTCTATTTTTACTAAGGTTTAAGGGACAAAAATAAGGTTTTTATTAATTATATAGTGTAAGAGTATATCTGTAGAAATTCTCAATTATTAACTCTCTTTTCCCACTTTAAGAACTTCTCGGTTTTCTGTCCAGATTCAAAGTCCAGTTCAATAAGCGGACTGGTGCGGGTTGCCACTATAATGTCTTTTCTTTTGGTATACTGTTGTTTATTAAAAATAAAACGATTTACAAATGATCCATCACCTTTGAAGAGAAGGACCTCTGCAAACGAATCACAGTCAACTCGTATTACGATATCGCCCGATTCTTGTATCGTAATAATCCGTGCACAAACGACTTCAACACCGGGCGGGTAATTGAATGTCCTGATCATTCCTTTGGGACCGCTGAGAGCGATAGAATAGGGACAGCTAACGGTTGAAACATCAGCCAGGGAGTCTTTAATTGCTTTGATTCCTTCCGGCAAGGCACCCCGGCTTCTTACAAGCTTTCTATCAACATCGCGATATACTAATCGTGAAATACGGACAAGGTACTCACCCTTTGTCAGATGACGCGCCTGTGCAGTGATACGTTTTCCTTTATCATCTATAACGGATACATTCGGAATCGTCTTGCCAATCGGGAGCTTTGTATTGCATAAAAGATTAACCGGCTTATATTCAATGCTTTTTTCAACATCGATAAGATGGGCGAGGTCAGGACTTGTGGGCACCGGTCTATATGTGTAATAACTTCGTTTCCAGACTTTTATATGCTTTTTTACATAATGAATAATGCCATAATACATAGTGCCCCTTTTATCCACTGAGGGCTGAAAAACAAACTGCTCCACTTTCTTCACCGTATAATAGGTTTCCTCATCCTCACCTATGATTGCATCACGATTTATCTGTTTTAGGAGTCCATCGGCATACAGGATATTGCCGGCAGCGTCACAGATGAAAAATGTCTGAGGATATGCTTCTTCAATGTTACCCACATTTGCCTGTACACCGGTATAATACCAGTTATTATCCCGCCTGAAAATCTGGACCGGATTAACCAGCTGCTGATTTCGTTTTCCAGTTCCTTCACGAATCCCCGGGAAAAAGGAGTGGTATTTCCCCTCACGCTCATTAATAAGTGGTGAGGAGAACGAATAAAACTTATCCAGCGACCACCACTTGTCCCCCTTTGTCAAAGAGCTGTATCCAACCAGACAGGGCATCGCAAAATAGAGGGCGGCCATATCGTCAGTAACCGTGTTATGAGCCAGATTAAACAGATGACCATTCTCCAGTTCCAAATAATAATTATAATACTTCTCCTTCAGCGGCTTCACACGATTCTTATACAACTTCTTCTCATAAATAGCCACCGGGAATTCATTCTTTTCCACTTTCCGGCAATACAGAATTGTTGAAGGATCTACCGGAAATACCAGTTTCATTCTTCGGGGATCATCATGGGATAATCCTTTATTTTTCTGAAAAACCGTGTGAGAATCAACAATCGCGCCTTTTTGATTATAGAGAAGATACCCATTCTCAGAATAAAAAAGAAATGTGTTGTCTTTCATCACCACCGGTCCGGATAACGTTTTTCTGATCCGGCCGGGTTCATGGCAAACAAAGATGCTCTTTAACTTCGTGTCGCCAATAAGAGGTATTCTGAATAATAAGGTATCGCTTGCACGTTGAGCGTATATAGATGAGAGTAGGGAAATGATGACAAGGCTTACAGTACACGGTATTGCCTTTTTAAACATACTACTGTATCTCCTCCACCCTTGCAGATCTAGTGAGTATAATTATTTTCTACCAAATACTATACATATTAAAGATAATTTGCCCTTAGCGCCGGGAGACAAACTTTTTTCTTTCCTACTTCTTTATCCTCAGAAGAGGACATATGCCCCAAGGCTTCCTACGGCCATACGGGAATGGAGTATTGGAGTGATGGAGTGATGGATAAAAACCTATAAAATCCAACACTCCAGTACTCCAATACTCCATAAAGTGTGTTAAATGCATAAATTCAGGTATCATAGCAAAATCCCAGAGATCAGGAGTCCTGAACTTATTATTGCCCTGCAGACCCTGTTTTATCAAGATTACCTGATACATTCGTACCTTATTTATATAAATCCCGATATTTCTATCACATCTTTTTTTACTTACAATTATAATTAAATATGAATTTACCGTATATTTTCTTTTTCATTACCATTACGAATACTATTTTTGATTATAAGAGAAAAATATCCATTCACTAAACCGGTACGATAAAACCTATGGAAAAAAAATTTACCAGAAAGCCTGTAAAAAATTTTTTTATCAAGAAAGACCTTCAAATACGTTTTATTAAAAAAATTGTCCTGGCTGTATTAATAGCCACTGTCGTTTGTGTGGCAATTCTCCTGCTTACCTTTCTTGTAAAGTATAAAAGTACTGTTTTCTATCGTGTTACGTTTGATATCGACGCTCAAATAGGAAACAGGGAGAGTATTGTCGGTCTCATTTTTCCGAGTCTGCTGATTGCCAGTATTATTAATCTCGGTATCGGCATCTGTATCGGGTTATATGCTTCCCGCAAATATGCAGTCCCGATTTTCAAGCTCGAGCAGTGGGTCCATCTGTTGCGTGATGGCAAATTAACTGCTCAATTACGATTCAGGGAAAAAGAGGAGATGCGGGAATTGTGTAATAGTTGTAATCAGCTTTCAGAAGAATTGCAGATTAAATTCGAGCAGATCGAAAAGGGCATTCAGGAACTGAAAGAGAATCCTTCAAATACACAACCGCTGGATAAAATCCAGGATATGCTGAATAACATGGAATTTAAATCCGAAGCTATTGAGGTGCATACCAGTTATCTGCATGCAGATCAGATTCCGAAGGAAGATAAAAAATCCTAAAAAACTCAGTTAAAATTCATACTGGCCACCCGTCCGTCTTCTGAGGAATGGTTATGAAGTTAATATCGACCGGTATGTTACAACTGAAAAACGAAGCGAAATTAAGGAACAATTTCTCACCCTCCAGACTGCAAGTATAAGACACATCAAAGAATCCATGTAAGGGAACGCCACCGAAGAGGAAATAAGGATTGTTTGCGGGTATTTGCAGGGATTACAGCGATCGTAGGATTGCATATCCATTTGGGTCAATGTAATCTGCTATATGTCTGTTATAGAATCGCGCCTGCATTTAAAATTATCGTAAGTTAATCATATTTCACCCTCTGGCTTATACAACCCTAGATTGATCAATGCATGGAAATTTGACCTGTTTGTTGAGGTGAAACCTGGAAACTGTCTGATTTTTTCATTCGTTTAATATGACATCTATATTTCTTTCGCATTGATAAATAGTTAAGGGTGATAAATTACTGTTTTCGACTATTTTTTTATCACAGATGGTGTATATTAATAGTATAAACCAGATCAAATTTTTTTGCCTGACTTATTGCCAGGAATATGATTTGCTTTATCTTCTTTTGTAAAGTGGGGAAAAAATGAAAAAAACAATCCTTCTATCTTTATTTCTGCTATTAGAAGTTACTGCACAACAAGCATGGTTTTACCAAAACCCATTGCCTACAGGAGAATTACTGAGAAGCACTCATTTCATAGATAACAATATCGGCTGGGCTGTTGGAGAGAACGGTACAATAATCCATACAAAAGACGGCGGTTTATCATGGCAGAATCAATGGTGTGACACGCAACATTACTTATGGGGCGTCTTTTTTACGGATAAAAATAATGGCTGGGCTGTTGGCGGCGGTCCAAATGGAGGAGTCATAATACATACAACTGATGGCGGTATAGCCTGGGAAGAACAATATTTCAATAAAATAGGCAATCCAATAAAAAGTCTCTTTTTTATCGATTCTCTGAATGGCTGGGCCGGAGGATATGAGGGATTATTGTTCCACACAAGTAATGGTGGTAAAACATGGGAAACATCTCAAATTGGATTAAAAGATTTCGGTGTGAGAAGTATTGTTTTTCCAGATAAGAAAAATGGGTGGATTCTGGGGTATGGCTCTCAAGAAAAGGGAAAAATTTTCCATACGAGTGATAGTGGAAACAGTTGGGAAATTCAAGCCGGAGATTCGAGCCGTTTACAGTGTATCTATTTTACAGATAGTAATTATGGGTGGTTGTGTGGTGATAATGGAAGAATATTATATACCGATAATGGTGGTAAAACATGGACAGAACAGACTTCCGGCACAACAAATTGGCTATACAGCATATTTTTCCTGGATAGTACTATTGGATGGGTAACAGGGAGTAATGGTGAGATTCTCCATACAAAAAATGGTGGCAAAACATGGATAAAGCAAATTGCCGGTACTTATGACTATTACACTGTCAACTTTGCAAGTTCTACTGTTGGCTATTTGGTAGGAATTTGGGGGAAAATCTTTAAAACTATGGATGGAGGGAATGTATGGCAGGAACTTTCTTCTTCATTACAAACCGGTACCTGGCTTAATAGTGTTTATTTTGTTGACACAATTAAAGGCTGGATAGATGGAATACTTTATACGACTGACGGAGGTCAAAGCTGGAAGGTATCTATGGATAGTTATAGTTTCTCTTCAATCCATTTTGTTGATCAAAATAATGGATGGGGTGTTGGTATGCGTATTATTATGCATTCAAGCAATGGGGGTGAAAGTTGGGAAGAACAACTTTATGATCAATCCGCTTTTTTTACTGATATTCATTTCCATGATATAAATAATGGGTGGGCAACAGGGGATAATGGCAGAATATTTTATACAACAAATGCAGGTAATAATTGGGATGAGCAAACTACCCCAACTAAAGACGATTTAAATGGTTTATATTTTATCGATAAAAATACAGGTTGGGCTGTTGGTGGACATCAAAAATCTGATTCTACAGGAGATACTTGCAGATGTGTAATTCTAAATACTATTGACGGAGGATTGCATTGGTATGAGCAAAACAGTGCTAATAATTATCCTCTTCATAGTGTTTATTTTGTTGATAAAAATAATGGATGGGCTGCGGGAGGAAATCTTTTTAATGTTGTTGCTACAATAGTCCATACCAAAGATGGTGGTAAAACGTGGGAGGAACAAGCTTCAGTACCGATTTATTGGTTTAATGAAATTTTCTTTATTGATTCTCTTAATGGATGGGCTTCTGGAAGATCCGGTGTTATTTTACGAACAACAAATGGAGGTAAAACCTGGGCTCCTCAACATTCAGGCACTGACCATAGCCTAGAAAGTATCTTTTTTATAGATAAAAATAAAGGCTGGGCTGTAGGGCAATATGGTACAATTTTAAGAACAACAAATGGCGGAGGTCCAACACCGATTAAAAAGAAGAGCATTTCTATATGCACCGCAAAAAGCCAATCAGTATTTCTCTATAATTTACCAAATCCTTTCAAACATTCAACCTGTATTCAATTCTCTGTAAATAATTACACTATGGTAACATTAGAGATATTTAATAACAGAGGTCAGAAAATTGCTACTTTGATTAACGATAAACTTAGACAGGGGAATTATCAGCCAATATTTAACGCGTCCAATATCTCCAGTGGTTTGTATCTCGCAAGATTAACTATGGGTAAAGAGGTTATAAGTAAACCGATTATATTAGTAAAATAAATTCGGAAATAATCGGCTAAGCGTAAATAACAAAACAGGAGTTTCATTTGAAACTCCTGTTAATTATAAGCTAAAGTAATTTACTCAATGTAAAAAGGGACGGGGTTAAGGATTTGCATTTACAATCAGGTTAACTGAGTAAACCTGAAACTTCATCCGCAATCGCGAGGCATGCAGTTAGTCCGGGTGATTCTATCCCAATAAGGTTTATTAATCCGGGAAGTCCCCTTTCACTTTCTTCAGTTATAACAAAATCACGAAATGATTCTCCCTCTTTCTGTAACTTCGACCGGATACCGGCCATGTCAGGCGCAAGGTCATCAAACTCAATAAAAGGAAGAAACCGGCGGGCACTTTGATAAAACTCTTCCTGGTGATTTAGATTGACATCATAGTCAATGGAATCAACATAAAAGGCATTGGGACCAAGCTTCAGGCTACCATTAAGATCCGCTATTTCATGGATACCAAGACTGATTGTTGTCGGAGCGGGATAGATAAGGTGGCGCAATTTCCCCTTATGCCTGTTTAAAACACTGAAATACTCTCCCTTGCAGGGATGGATACGATATCCTGCCGCATCAATATCAATTCCCGCAGATTCGGCTATTACATCAGATGAGAGCCCTGCTGCATTGATCACTATTTCCGACTGCAGATGCATCATCTCATTATCAGCATCGCGGATATCCAGGATGAATCCAATAGACTTTTTAGCGATAGCGATTACTTCGCAGTCATATGCAATAATCACTCCGTTTGATTCAGCAGTCTGTTCAAAATATTTCATTAACTGATGGGTATCCAAAATACCTGTCTCCGGAGAAAATAATCCCATTTCTCCGGCTATATTCGGTTCTTTCTTATGTAGTCCAGACTTATGTAATAATTGCAAGCCTTGTATACCATTCTTCATTCCCTGCTCGTAAAGGTTATTAACCTGTTTCTCCTCCTCTTCATTTCCCGCAACAATGATCTTGCCGAGTTTCTGATACGGTATACACTTTTCCTCGCACAATGCATACAGCATTCGGTTACCTGCCACACACATTCGTGCTTTAAGCGAATCCTCCGGATAATACATACCGGCGTGAATGACTTCGCTGTTTCGCGAAGAGGCTTCCCTGCCAAATCCATCATGTTTTTCGACGACGACAATTTCTTTCCCGCAACTGGAAAGTTTTTCCGCGATTGCCAGACCTATAACGCCGGCACCGATAATGATTATGTCTACTTTTTCCATCTTTCACTTTCTGTTGTATATTCAGCAATCTCCTCAAATTTGTCTCTATCAATCATATCATGTGTAAACCGCCATTGCCAGTTCCCTTTTACTGTTCCCGGTGTGTTCATTTTATGTGCGCTATCCAACTGCAACACATCCTGCAGCGGAAGGACACACCATTCAGCAGGCGAGAAATAGGCGGTATGTATCAGTCGTTCAAATACTTCTTCTTCCTTACAATCAAGATAGGTACAAACCAGCTCTTTCATCTTCTTTGGTAAATGGTTAAACCACCCAACAGTCGTATCATTATCATGGGTACCGGTATATATAACACAATCCTGTTTAATATTATGCGGCCGATGCGGATTGTCATCATCACCGTCAAAAGCAAACTGCATCACCCGCATTCCGGGTATACCGATACTCTTCCTGAGTGCCTCAACCTCTTTCGTTATCATCCCGAGATCCTCCGCGAGAAGCGGCAGTGTCCCCAGCGTCTCTTTCAGAACAGTAAAGAAATCATTTCCCGGTCCTTTTATCCATTCTCCGTTGATGGCATTGGGACTGCCAAACGGAACCGACCAATACGCCTCAAATCCCCTGAAATGATCTATACGAATCCAGTCAACCATCTCAAGTATTTTACCTATTCGTCGAATCCACCATTCATAACCGGTCTCTTTCAACAGTTTCCAGTTATAAATAGGATTTCCCCACAATTGTCCCGTTTCACTGAAATAGTCGGGTGGCACGCCACTGATAGTAAGTGGATCCCCTGCATCATCAAGCTCAAAGATACCCTCTGTAGACCACACATCACTACTGTCATAGGCAACATAATAGGGCAGGTCGCCAAAGATTTCCACCCCCTTCTCTCGTGCATACGCATGTAAATTGTTCCACTGTCTGAAGAATACAAACTGTAAAAATTTTATAAATATTATTTCGTCCCGGTGCCTCGTTTCAACATCTTGAAGAGCCTCCGGGTAACGCAGTTTATATAACGTGTCCCAGGTATTCCATGGTGTATTGCCGGTCAGTTTCTTAATCGTCATAAACAGTGCATAGTCATCAAGCCAGTACCTCTCCTTTTCACAGAAATGCATATACTCCTCTGTCAATCTAAACCTGGCAAACGCAATTCTGAACAGTTTCTCCTTTTCATCAACGACGTGTGCAAAATCAACAAAGTTCTCCGGCAGCGTCGTATACCCGTCCAGATCTCTCTGCGTCAGAAGAGCATCGTCCATCAATTTTTCCGGAGAAATAAGCAGGTGGTTTCCTGCAAAGGAGCTGTGGCAATTATAGGGTGAATAACCGTATCCAACGGGGCCAAGGGGACATATCTGCCAGATCGTCTGCTTGTATTCTGTAAGCAAATCAATCCATCGATATGCTTCTTTTCCCAGATCACCAATACCAAATGGAGAAGGTAGTGATGTTGGATGAAGGAAAATGCCGGCTTTTCGTTGCATAGGAAGATTATATCTATTTAAAACCAAATGAGTCAATCTATAAAATTTGATATCCCCTTAACACTCGCTAAAATTGGAGTAATGGAGTATTGGAGTATTGGGTAAACGATTGTAATATGAACTTTATTTTTTCCATCACTCCACCACTCCAAAACTCCAGTACTCCACTCTTTTATCCCAACAATATACTACCTTTCGTATAAAATGTTCCTGCAACACACGCGGTAAGCAGACAGGCAAATGTCGCAGCAACTAATGCCCGCACCGCAATCTTCGAAAGCGTTGCCGTTCTTTTCGGTGCTAAAGCAGATACCCCGCCCACAAAAATGGCCATTGAGGCAACATGTGCAAAACCACATAATGCATAGGTAGCAATAACCGCTGACCGGGTATACCTGAGCGCACCGGAATCAAGAGCTACTGCCAGGTCCTGATATGATGTCACCTCTGTAACGACAATACGTTCACCGATAATCCTGGCAATAATCCCTGCATCTGCAGGAGGCACCCCAATGATGAGAGTAAACGGGTAAAAGATATAGCCTAATAATCCTTTTAAAGACCAGTCAACAGATATACTAAGCACAGTATTAATCTTCGCACCAACACCACCGAGAATCAGATCCGTCAGGGCAACCAGTCCCAGGACTGCTATCAGCAGTGCCACGATGCCCACGATCACTTTCACCCCTGATTGCGCACCATTGATAATTGCTTCAAACAGGTTACTCTCTTTTTCATAATGCACTTTAATTGATTCGCCGAGTGTCTTTGGTGTCTGGGTCTCCGGGTATAATATCTTTGACATAACCAGGGCTGCCGGCGCTGAGAGGAACGACGCCGAAATAAGATGCCCTGCAATGGTTGGAAACTCTGCAACGAGCGTGAAAACATACAACGCCAATACGTTCGATGAAACGGTTGCCATACCCGCAGTAAGCACGGTGCAGAGTTCAGACCGTGTCATTTTCTCAAGGTGCGGACGTATGGTAAATGCTGATTCAACACCAATAAAGATATGGGGGTATCTCCTTGACTGGAGTAACCCCTACCCATTGTGTTCCTTGGGCT